>NZ_WHIZ01000071.1:0-9098 GCF_009372125.1 Thermococcus sp. 101 C5 | reverse complement strand
TTCTCGGTTTGGTGGACCGCCTGGTGATGTGACTGAATGGCTTCAGGAGGTGATACCCCAGTTATCCTGACAGTATCTCGTTTTTTTGCATGCACTATAATAGTGATCTGAGCAATTAAAAGTTCTTTAATGTTCATAATCTATGCTACGTAGTCCATAAGTAGACATGAACAAACGCTTTTCTACATAACCTTAGGTTAAAAACAAGGCTTTTTATACCTTTATTGTTAATTTAGACTTTTACAAAACCCTTTTAAAAGAAATTGTTGAAGTATACATCGCATCGACAAAAGCGAAAATAGTGAGAATAAAGGCTTGGATTGAGATTCGAGGTGGGAAAAATGAGTTTCATTGTTTCATTTGTATGGTCGTTTGTGCTTTGGCTTGTACTCACAGCAGGTACCAAAGGAATGCTCTGGAGCACGGAAGAAGTAATCGCAGGGATTATATTCGCTGCAATCGTCGGGCTTTCAACAAAGAATATCATAGGAGAAAAAGCTCAGAGATTCCTAAACCCAGCAAAGTGGCTTGGATTCCTAGTTTATGCCATTGGCCCCCTCTTCTGGGGGATGGTAAAGGCAAATTTTGACGTTGCTTATAGAGTAATCACCGGAAAAATAAAGCCAGGGATTGTTAGAGTACCCGTTGACCTTGAAAATGAAGCCCAATACACAATACTAAGCAATTCAATTACCCTCACTCCTGGAACCTTGACAGTGGATGCCTGCCCAGAAGAAAAAGCCCTCTACGTCCACTGGATATACGTAAGAGACGAAGAACCAAAGAGCTCTGAACCCGTTGCAGGTTCTTTTGAAAAATGGGCAAGGAGGTTAGGGAAATGATTTTCACAGAGTTCTTTTACGGAGCAATAGTAATTGCTCTTGGGGCGTTCATAACTCTGATTCGTGTCATGCTTGGACCTAGTGTTCCTGACAGGGTTGTTGGTGTTGACACATTAAACACCCTTATCGTGGCCGGAATGATCCTCCTGGGAGCAGCTTATGACAGAGTAATTTACATCGATATAGCCATAGTTTATGCCTTGCTCAGTTATATTGGGACTTTGGTAATTGCTAAGTATCTCCAGGGGGGATTGGAGTGATTAAAAGCATAATTTACGTTTTTCTGGCAATCAGTATTACTTTCAACTTGCTCGGGAGCGTTTCACTTCATAGATTTCCCGATGTTTACACCAGATTACATGGCGCAACAAAGTGCACAACTTTTGGAACGATATTTGCCGTCTTGGCCGTAATTGTCCATGCAATTTGGCAAATAAAAGAAACAGGGAATCCAAAGTATCTTCAAATGGCATTGCACAGCTTGGTTGCTCTTATAGCCTTGTTGCTTACAAACCCAACAGGAGCTCATGCAATAGCGAAAGCTGCACATTTGAGCGGATATAAACCAGCAAGGGCTGTTATTGATGCTTATGAGAAGAAGTTGAGGGGTGAAGAAGCATGAACCCATTAACCGTTGATATGATAATTCAAGCGGGGCTCCTCATTGGAATATTGCTTTCTTCATACTGGATGATAACCACAAGGGATTTACTTTCAGCAGCCCTAGCGTCTGCGGCTATGAGCCTCCTTCTTAGTTTGGAATTCTACATGCTTCATGCACCAGATGTTGCCATAGCGGAAGCAGCTGTTGGTGCGGGTGTTGTTACTGCAATAGTTGTTTATGGGATTTCAAAAACCGAGAGATGGGAGCGTGAGAGTCCATGAGAAGAACTGTCGGAGCGTTATCCTTGCTCTTCATACTCGGAATGTTGCTTTTAATTGCTCATCCAAATTACGGCCTAAAATTTGGCTTAGGCGGGGAGGACTGGCAAAAGTATCGCTATACAGACCAGTACTACATAGATCATGGCATTGAAGAAGTGGGTGGAACTAACATTGTTACTGACATAGTCTTTGATTACAGAGGATACGATACCCTTGGAGAGGCCACGGTTCTTTTCACTTCAATAGCGGGAGCAGTCGCATTGCTTAGAAAATGGAGGGAGGAAAATGGGGAGTGACATGGGGCTTATAGTTAAAACAATGGCAAGAGCTACTATACCTCTCATAGGGATTTTCGGAGCTTACGTTGTTGCTCATGGACATCTGACCCCCGGAGGAGGTTTCCAGGGTGGAGCCACAATTGCTGGAGCGGGAATACTATTCCTTATAGCATTTGGACTCAATGAAGCCAAGACCAGGATAAACAAGAACTTATATTCCGCCCTTGAGGGAGTAGGAGGCCTAGTTTTCTTGATAGCTGGAATGCTCGGTCTGGGTGTAGCGTTCTTCTACAACACCCTATGGCATAACGGTCCAATTTTCAATGGAGAACCAGGCACACTTCTTTCAGCAGGTTACCTTCCAATAATGAACTTGGCAGTGGGTCTGAAAGTTTACACAGGGCTGGTAAGTGCTGTCCTTGCAATGGCTCTCTTTAGGAGGTGGAGAAAGTGATACCACTGCAATTTGTTACGGCATTTTTAATGATCTTCATGGGCATTTACGCGTTCTTGTACAAGAGAAACCTCATCAAATTAATCCTGGCCCTCAATTTAATTGATGCAGGCATACACCTCTTGCTGATAAGCCTCGGATATAGATTGGAAAACGGAGTTTTACCTACAGCGCCCATTTACACTGGGTATGAAACATTGAAGGGCACTCCAATGGTTGGCCCAATACCACAGGCTTTAGTGCTCACGAGCATAGTCATTGGAGTTTGTGTGCTCTCATTGGCAATGGCATTGACGATAAACGCCTATAGACACTACGGAACCCTTGACGTTAACAAGTTAAGGAGGTTGAGAGGATGACGCTCCCGTTTCTAATCATAATTCCATTATTCGGAGCATTTTCAATGCCTATCATTAGCTTATTTGGAAAGAAGCTCAAGGAATATTGGGCACTCATAATCAGCGGCGCTACACTCGGAGTTGCTGCTAAGATATTTTACACAGTATGGAAGACCAACGAAATCATCCTTTATACCCTCGGGAGCGAAAGCCCAATTGGCAAAGGAGTGAAGTTCCCAATTAGAATTGTATGGGAAGTTGACTTACTTGGAGCGCTCTTGGCTTTAACAATAACCTTCGTGGGCTTTTTGGCAGTGCTGTATTCTCTTGGCTATATGAAGCATGACACTGGCTTGGAGAAGTACTACACATTGATACTCATTTTGGAGCTGGGAATGCTGGGAATTGTTATCACCGGGGATATCTTCAACTTCTACGTGTTCTTGGAAATAATGAGCATTGCAAGCTATGCGTTAGTTGCCTTCAGAAACGACACATGGGAAGGAATTGAGGCAGGAATTAAGTATATGTTCGTTGGTTCATTGGCAAGTTCCTTTATTCTATTAGGCATCGCCTTGCTTTATGGTCAGTATGGAACGCTTACAATGAGCTATCTCGGCATAAAAATAGCCGAAAATCCAACACTTGTGGCAAAAGTGGCTTTGGCTTTCCTTATTGGTGGACTGCTCTTTAAGAGCGGTGCGGTTCCAGTTCACATGTGGCTTGCAGATGCACACCCAGCAGCCCCAAGTTCAATCTCCGCAATGCTTTCGGGATTAGTCATCAAGGCGGGTGGAGTTTATGCAGTGGCAAGGATAGTATTCAGCATTTTCAACCCAGGACTGCACGCTTACCTAAAAGCGTTCAACATGCCCTCAATTAACATGGAGGCAGTTGGCTGGGTTATAGTGTTCTTTGCTTGCCTGACGCTCCTCATAGGAAATGCAATGGCCGTAGTGCAGACCGACATGAAGAGGCTTTTTGCATTCTCAAGTGTGGGGCAGATAGGGTATATTCTGCTCGGAATTGGTATTGGAACCCTCGCCTATGGTAGCAGGGCAGGTGAACTAGCACTGGCTGGAGCAATATACCACATAGTGAACCACGCATTGATAAAGGCACTCCTCTTCTTTGTGGCAGGAGCAGTTATCCATGAAGTCGGCACGAAGAACCTTAACGAGTTGAGCGGACTGGCAAGAAAAATGCCTATGACAACCCTTGCATTTATAATAGGTGCTGCGGCAATCATAGGTCTTCCACCATTAAACGGATTTGCTAGCAAGTGGATTATCTATGAGAGCTCCGCTATGTACAACCCAATCTTGGCAGCTATTGCCGTCGTTGGTACAGTGTTCTCTCTAGCAGCATACACCAGGGTGCTCTTTACGTTCCTAGGCAGAGAGAGCGAAAAGGTGAAGAGTGCAAAAGAGCCAGAAATGAGCATGCTTATTCCAATGCTGATTCTAGTAGTTGCAATTGTTGTCATGGGTCTCCTTCCATGGCAGATAAACGATAAAATAATGCTCCCGACAGCAAGAATGCTTGAGCAGCTCAATGGTGAGTATATGGTCGCTCTCTTAAAATTCCTTGGAGGTGCATGAAATGTTCGGCTATTGGGATGCTCTCTATTTCCTTTATGCTTTCTTCATTGGTCTGGTGATTAGTTATTTGCTCATGAAATGGGCAGAAAAAGCCAGCACTGGCACTAGAAGGGCTGGAGAGGGAACAAAGATTTACATCAGCGGTGAGGATCAAGATAAGATTATACCTCATTTTGAGCACTTTGAGGGCTACTTTACCGGAAGGCACGTAATGTGGGGCTTAATAAGAGGAGCTCAAAGGATGTTTTTGGCATTTAGAAAGGAACACACTGGTCTGCTTACAGATTATGTTGCATACCTCTTGCTCACTGTAGCAATAGTGCTTGGAGCGCTCGTCATCGGGGGGTGAAGTAATGAACGAGAGAGAAATGCTTGAGAAAAGAATTTCAAAACTCTGTAAGTACCTTGGAAGGTCACCGTGGGTATTTCACGTTAACAGCGGTTCATGCAATGGATGTGATATTGAAATAATAGCTGCTCTTACACCCAGGTATGACGCAGAGAGATTTGGAGTAAAGCTTGTTGGAACACCAAGACATGCAGATATCCTGTTGGTAACCGGCCCAGTTACAGATCAAAGCCTTGAAAGGGTTAAATTGATATATGAACAAACTCCGGATCCAAAAGTTGTTGTTGCTGTGGGAGCATGCCCAACTGGTGGTAGTGTGTTTTTTGAAAGTCCATTTACTAATGCTCCCTTGGACAAACACATCCCTGTGGACGTCTTTGTTCCAGGATGCCCTCCAAGACCAGAGGCAATACTCTATGGTGTGGTTTTGGGATTGGAAAAGCTCATAAAAAAGATAGAAGGTGAGAAAGAATGACCCCCGAAGAATTCTTGGAGATGATTCTAACAAAATTCCCTAATGCCGATGGAAAAATTAGTGAGAACAAGCTCCCCCACCCTAGGAAGAGGGTCTGGATAAATGTTGCGAGAGAAGAATTCAAAGATCTTATGAAGTTTATTAAGGAACTTGACCCCAAAGCACAGTTTTCTATAATAATCGCCAGGGATGGAGGAGACTACTTAGAGGCTAAGTATCACCTTGAACTATTTTACGAGCAAGCTCCAAGTATCTCACTCGTAGTTGGTACTAGATGTCCCAAAGATGACCCAACACTGCCCACTATCACAGACATATTACCAAGTTCGCTCCCCTATGAAAGAGAGGTTCAAGAGTTTTTGGGAATATTCTTTGAGGGCATACCCGATCCACGGAGGCTGTTTTTACCCGATGACTTCCCAGAAGACATCTATCCTCTGAGAAAAGATGAGAAAGGTATCAGCGATGAAATGATAAAGAACGCAGGCCATCCCTACAAAATGAAAAAGGAGGGTTAAACATGGAGAATAGAGTTGAATATTGGGTTAAAATCCCAATTGGTCCCATTCACCCGGCACTTGAAGAACCTGAAAAGTTCATCATTACCCTTGATGGAGAAAGAATAGTAAATGTTGATGTAAAGCTTGGATACAACTTGAGAGGCGTAGAATGGATTGGCATGAGAAGAAATTACATCCAGATACTTTATCTTGCTGAAAGAATGTGTGGGATATGTTCTTTCTCTCACAACTATACGTATTCTAGGGCAGTCGAAGAAATGGCTGGGATAGAGGTACCAGAGAGAGCTGAATACATAAGGGTGATAATAGGAGAACTGGAAAGGATCCACTCTCATTTGCTCAATCTTGGAGTTGTGGGGCACGCTATAGGCTATGATACCGTCCTCCACTTAAGCTGGCTTGCCAGGGAGAGGGTTATGGATCTCCTAGAGGCAATAGGGGGCAACAGGGTAAACTACGCTATGAACACGATTGGGGGCGTGAGGAGGGATATAGAGGATAAGCACAAAAGGGCGATTCTGGAGATGATAAAATACTACCGCGAAGAAGTCATGCCAAGGATTGAGGAAATATTCCTCTATGATCCAACTGTTGAAGCTAGACTTAGGGATGCAGGGGTCATACCCAAAAGGATAGCCATTGAGTACAGCGCTCAAGGTCCAACAGCAAGAGGAAGTGGCGTTGAGAAGGATGTCAGATACAATGAACAGCTGGGGGTTTATCCGGATTTGGGGATTAAGCCAATAACCCCTAAGGAGTTTACAGGAATAATCAAGGGGGACATGTTTGATAGGATGGTCGTTAGAGTTGGAGAACTTTGGCAGAGCATGGAGCTCATAGAAAGGGCTTTAGACCAAATGCCAGAGGGAAAAATAAAGGCATTTCCGAAGGATAACGTAACTTTGATCCGGCTTAAAAAAGCAGAAGGAGAGGGCATTGGTAGGTATGAGGCTCCAAGAGGGGAGCTCATTCACTATGTGATGGCCAACCCTGGAAGCGAAATTCCAGAAAGGTGGAAAATGAGAGAACCCACTTTTCCAAACCTCTTTGCAGTTGCGAGAGCACTAGTAGGAGAACAGCTTGCTGATGTGCCGGTTGCAATAGCGTCAATAGATCCCTGCCTGAGCTGTACAGATAGAGTAGCCGTTATAGATGCCAAAACCGGCAAGAAAAAAGTTCTTACAGAAAAAGATCTTCTCAAGGCTTCAATTGAGAAAACAAGAGAAATAAATCCCAACATAAAGGCAAAACCAGAACCCGTTGGCGGTTCTTGTGGGGGTGTTAGGCTATGAACATCGTTTATTTAACTCTAGGACTAATAGCGATTTACCTTTACGTCTCCGCTGCTTCTCTCCTTTGGGAAGGAATGGATAGAAAGCTTGTTGCGAGGATGCAGAGACGTATAGGTCCTCCAGTACTCCAGCCCATTTATGACTTTCTAAAGCTCGTCAGTAAAGAGTCCATAATCCCAAGAGATGCCAATAAATTCTTTGAAATCGCTCCAGTGTTGGCTTTAGCTTCTTCAATAGCCCTCCTAGCTTACACTCCTCTTGGATTTGAACCCCTCTTAGCCACAAAGGGCGATGTAATAGTTTTCATATACTTACTTGCTCTCATAGCCTTTGTAAGGGTGATGGGTGCCGTTAGCTCAGGATCCCCCTATGCGCAGATAGGTGCTCAGAGAGAAATAATCATGCTTGCTTCCAGGGAAGTTCCCATGATGTTGGGACTCTTTGCAATACTCTGGCGCTTAAGCAAACTCGGAGTTGAAAAACCTTTTAGCTTGGGAACGTTTTATCAGTATAACATCTGGGAGATTGGTACTCCCTTGACAGTCTTTGGCACATTTGTTCTCTTCATAGTGTTCCTACTCTGGCTTGCAAGTGAGATTGAAGTCGGTTACTTCAACATTCCAGAGGCAGAGACAGAAGTTGCAGAAGGTCCCATGGCGGAATACAGTGGAAGACATCTAGCACTATTTAAACTAAGCAGTGCTCTGAAAGAGTTCGCAAGTGCCAGTTTGGTCGTGGCGATCTTTTTCCCATGGGGTATAAGTGGGTACCTTGGCTTGACAGGTATTGGGGCGGTAGTCCTTGATTTGCTCTTCCACACTCTCAAAGTATTCATAGTCCTCTTTGTTAGCATGAGCGTATTCAGAGCAATAACTGGAAGGCTCAGGATTACCCAAGCAGTTGGCATGTTTTGGGGCAGAATACTTCCAATGAGCTTTATAGGAGTGCTGCTGATAGTCATAGACGTTCTGGGGGTGATTGCATGAAGATCCCTCCAACTCTTTCAGTAGTTCTAAAAAACATCTTCAAAAAGCCTGCAACAAACCCCTTCCCTAAGAGTGATCCTATTCCAACACCAGAAGGCTTCAGGGGAAAATTGGTTTACCATGTTGACAAGTGCATAGGATGTAAGCTCTGTGTGACAGTCTGTCCGGCGGGAGTGTTTGAATACGTGCCCGAGCTCAAAAAGGTGACACTCTGGCTGGGAAGGTGTGTCTTTTGCCAGCAGTGTGTCGACGTTTGCCCGGTAAATGCATTGGAAATGAGCAATGAGTTCCTCTTAGCGACATACGACAAATACGACGATAACCTAAGATGGCTCAAAAATGAGGAAATTGAAGAAATGCTCGCAAAGCAAGGAGGAAAAACAAAGAAATATCGCGTAATCCCGGAGAAATGTAAGGGATGTACATTATGTGCCAGGAACTGTCCACAAAATGCTATTGAAGGAGCACCAAGAGAAGTGCATAAAATTGACCCCAATAAGTGTGTTGGATGCGGAATATGTGCAACTGTATGTCGCTTTGGTGCAATAGAAGAGTACGAAGAGTGAACTTTAGTTCTTTTTTTAAATTATTTTTAAAGTCTCGTCAAGTTGTTATTATAATCCCGAATATTTCTTAACATCAATGAACTTTTTTGAACTATAATGTACTTCCAAGTTCCATTTTATGTAAAGTTTTGTTACCTTTATATTTGTCAAATTACATGTTTTCAACCTTTTGTTAAAGAAACGTATTTAATGAATTTTGGACTAATAAATAATGGAATTAGCTTGAAATATGTAATCGAACGGTTTAAAGCCTAAAGCTGGGGTGAGAGAATGTCCTTTATGACATCTTTCCTGTGGTCTTTGATTGTGTACTTAATCTTGACAGCCGGCTCCGGTAGTGTTTTACTGTGGAGTCCAGCAGAACTAGTGGCGGGAATTGTAATAGCAGCTCTTATAGGATATGCAACGAGAAACATAATGGGGGAAAGGTTCGATTACTTTTTCTTCTGAAAGCCTCGCCCTTTAGGGCGGGGATGCAGTAAACTACCCAACAGCCCTCAAACAGGAAAGC
>NZ_WHIZ01000070.1:0-9184 GCF_009372125.1 Thermococcus sp. 101 C5 | reverse complement strand
TTCATGTTCCCCCTTCTTTTTCTAAAGTACTGCCAGTAACTTAAACCTGACACCCCACAGCTTATCCTAACAGTATCTCTTTTGTTTTCCGTAATTTTTAAATAGTCTCTAATTATACTTCCTTGTGGTGAAGCAGTTCCCAGAATGTGGGGTTTGTCAAGCCCGAATGGGGACTGTCGAGAGCCTTGAAGATGTGGGGAGTCTCCGTTCCCCCCGAAAGCCAGCCAATGAAGACGGGAGGCTGGAAGCCTACCCGTTACGAAATTAACACCCTACACACACTTTACGGGTAGGCAGAACGGTTGCTGGCAGTCCTGTTGGGACTGCTGATGGTTGGAGTGACGGCTGGTAGTGCAATGGCAGCACCAATACAAAAGGAGCCCATACAGCCCCAATATTTTGGAGATAAAGATCAGCTTCACCTTGAATTTGATCCAGATTCATCTTATGTTTACAGAGGTACCATCTACTTGGCATATTGGTGGCACTGGGATGGATTAACCGAGATTTTTGATGGAAGTAAGGACTATATTGTAATAGAAATTCCATGGGAAATCAAAATTAATGGAGAATGGAAGCGACTTTTTGAAAATGACGTTCCTTATGTATACGTGAGTGTTTGGGATGAGTATAAATCTTCAGTGGGAACTCCTATTATTAGCATGGATCTGAATCCAAAGCTCATCGGGGATTATGAATTTACTTTTGCTAAAATTAAAATTCCAGTTGATGACGACGTTCCGGGAGGAATTGTTTATGTTGGAGTTCACCCAAAGCAGGAATATCAAGGGATGGAATTAACGACTTTAGAACTGTATTATCACACATGGGATGGTTCAGATGCCGTAGGACTAACTGTGAGTATTGGAATGTCTCTTTTCTTCCCAACAGAGACTGCTGAGGCTTTGTTTGGGACAACAGGCTCTAAAGTAATATCCGGAACTGTTTCATGGGGCATAAGTGAACTCCTTGGCAGTCATTTTAGTGGAGGCTGGGAAAAGCATATCAAGGCACAAGTTGAAATTTCATATGATGCGTACCCAGAGAGAAGCTATCCTCCTCCAAATCCTCCATGCATTGGGGAGATTTGTCCAACAAGCATCCTGGGGGATAAAGAATGAATGAGGGAGATCTTTATTTGGCTCGTTTTCTTCATAATTTTTTGATTGGAATAATCTCGGCAGAAATGCTTAGTTTGATTTTTGGTACTGTTGATCCTCAATTTGGATTTAAATTTGGCGTTTTGTATTCGCTCGTCATGAGCCCCTACATTCTGCTCCTGTATGATAAAGAGAGGGAGGCGCTTATTAAAAAGTATGGGTGGAGGGGTGGTGGGTACGCGGTAAGGTTGTTGATTACGAGGTATTTTGGTGGTGGGGTTGCCATCACTGCGGCAACCGTGGAGAAGTACTTTGGTGAGAGTATTCCCCTCTTGTTATTATTAGGACTTGTCTGGGCATTAGTGTACGCGAAACTGCTTGCCGATGCTAATCATCCTGATGTTCCGCATTACTGGGTGATGAAGCTTACTGGCAAAGCAGAATATTAGAATAACTGTGGTATAACCTGCATCCCGGCAGGTAGGTGGCAACAGCAATAAAAATCAGCTTAGGATTGAGGATGCTATCCAATAAGTTCTTTTTTGTTCATTCTTTTACTTGGGTTTCTTTTGATTAATTGGGTTCTTGAAGATTCGGTTGGAAAGTAAGAACTCACGAAAAAAAAAAGCGTAACAAATTACAACTAGTAAAAGAGAAGTATGGAAAAACTTATAAGTTTTAAAGTTAAAAATATTATTGCAATATTTTGATGGGGGTGCAAGCATGAAAAGATTGCTTGCACTACTTATTGGATTGTTACTAATTGCTGTAGGGATACAACAAGTAATAGCTGATGGCAGTTGTACAGATTGTAATTGGGCACCAAGCTCGTGGACTTCTGTTAGCGTAATTATTTATCCAGATTCTCCAAATTATGCAGAAACACAGCAAAGTTTTGTTTGGTATTACGAAAATTTAGAGGCATTTTTGGCACTAGATGCATATTATCAATACGAAATTAGAAGAGATAGGGATGTCTGGGACTATATGACAATTGGGGAGTGGGGAGATATAATCGTCGTGGGTTCTTACTGGACTACACTTCCAAACCCTACTGATACATGGACAGAAGAAGCAGACTCTGGAGGAGATGAGGAGTTCGAACTTAAAATACTAAGCCCTGAAGACCTTAGTCCAGACACTTGGTACGTTGTGTATGTAGAATTCTGGAGGGATCCGGAGGATAGGGGGACCACTTTCACTTTATGGAGCGAGTCCGAATATTGTGGCAGAGGTTGGCCATTCTGTGACTTTGGGAGACTTGATTGGTGTGTAATGACTGAACAAACTGAAGGAGCTTGAGGTGATGAAAATGAGAAAAACCATAATATTGGGAGTATTTGCTGTGCTATTAATAGTATCATCGACATTGTTGCTTGAAGCTTCATCTCTACGAAACACAAGTAGTATCCCGGAGACTGTTATTCCATACAGTAAGAATATGGGAGTCCTAAAACTTCAACATGAGGTTGTTTTGGTTAGAAATGGTTACTTTGCTGTTATTCCAAATGTGACCAGTAAGGAGGAACTTCTTGCTTTCGTTCAACAGAACAAAGAACGTTTGAATAGCTTAAGAGATGGAGAGGTTGTTAGTGCTACAATTACGTTTAAGAGACCCCTTAGGAAGTCAGAGTTACTGAGGCTTTTAGGAAATAATGTTAAGATTGTTGCTGTGAGATATAAATCATATCCTAAAGGCATTGGTCAGATGCCATACCCTATGGAAGTAAATGAGTCGAAGGAACTAGAGCATCTAGAAGAAAAGTTGAGAGTAGAACTCAAGGAGAAAAGTGGAATCAAGGAATTTAGATTAATTGAAGGCTTTATTTCGGCAAAAGTTATTGCACCAAAAGAGGAATTGGTAAGAATTTTAAAGTCAAAGGATGTCTTTGACGTTAACGTTGGACCAAGAGACGTTGCAGAAAAACATGAAATAAAACAAGTGATTATCGAAGACTTTTGGTGGTATTATGAGAAATATATTCTTAAAGCAAAAAACAAGTAAAGCTTAGGGTTTCTTTTTTTACAATTTATTTTAGAGACAGGGGGTCACAAAAATGAATACCTCTTTGCTTAAAATTCTGATAAGGCTTTTAGCGTTACTTCTTTTTGGCATCGGAGCATACTATGGCATTCAGATTATAGTTGGTATAGCTTTTCCTTCTGAAGTTATAGGATTTGTCCAGTTAATTCTTTTTTTGAGCATTCTCATAGCATTGATTTCCTTTATTAATTTGAAAATTTTTGTTTTGAAAGTATTCGCTAGTTTAGTGCTCGGATTTGTGGCATTTTATTTCTATTTTCTCGGCTTTAAACCACTAATACATACCCTTACTAGGGGAATACTTTTTAGGATACCTGAATTGATTTCCCTTGTTGTTTTTACGCTTGCAACTGGAAATATACTTCTCTTGTGGTTTGGAGCGAAAGACAGTGGAGATGAGAATTAATATTAAGGTGATACTATGCAGATAAGGAGTATAATTAAAGGCTTGATGCAAGGTACAGCTGTCCTTTTAATTATTCTGGGAGTAGTATATGCCGTAGATTATCAGCTTAACAAGGACGACCCGTATTTTGAAGACCCTGATACGGTTGAGCTTACTTATGGCGTCGCCACATATTTCTTCGTGATAGGTGGAATACTGCTACTTTTTGGTATATTTTATCGTGAGAATGTAGATCTTGTAGTGAACTTAGTTGTCACCTTTTTCTTGGTATTGGCAGTATATACTGGACATCGTTTAGCTGTTATTGGTATGAAGAGAGACCTTCTATCATATGGGAGTTACAAACGACCGGAGCTTATCATATATCTAGGGGCACTCCTCTTTCTGGTGGGTTTAGTTGCTTTGATATTAGTATGGATTCACGTTGCTATAAAGCTATTCAGGAAAAGTGCTAACTAATAGAAACCTTGGGCACCCAAAAACCTCTTAACTTATTCTTGCACTTTTCATTTAGGAGGTGCTTTTATGGACAAGGAGGAGCTCACGATAATCAGGAAGTTTGAGCATATCGAGCACTGTTTAAAACGGCAAGTTGAGGCTCATGTAACGAATCAATTCGAAAATATCCACTTTGTCCACATTTCTCTTCCGGAAATTGATAAAGATGAGATTGATATGAGCGTCGAGTTCCTCGGGAGAAAGTTTGACTACCCAATAATGATCGCTGGAATGACAGGAGGAACTAAAGGCTCACAGCTTGCTGGAAAAATAAACAAAACCCTTGCCAAGGCCGCTCAAGAGCTGAACATTCCAATGGGGGTTGGGAGCCAGAGGGCAATGATAAGAAAACCGGAAACTTGGGAGAGCTATTACGTTAGAGATGTAGCTCCAGATGTCTTTTTGGTCGGCAACTTAGGTGCGCCCCAGTTTGCCGAGACAATGCCAAACCGTTATGGAGTTGAGGAAGCTCTAAAAGCCGTTGAAACAATTCAAGCTGATGCTTTGGCTATTCATATGAATCCCCTGCAAGAGAGCGTCCAACCTGAAGGAGATACCCAGTACAGAGGAGTTTTGAAAGCTTTGGCACAGCTTAAGAGTGAATTCCCCTACCCAATAATAGCCAAAGAAACCGGCGCGGGAGTTTCAATGGAAGTCGCGATAAGGTTAGAAAGCATTGGTGTAGATGCAATAGATGTCGGTGGGCTCGGCGGCACGAGCTGGAGCGGTGTTGAGTACTACAGGGCAAAGGACGAAAGGAGTAGAAATCTTGCCTTAAAGTTCTGGGACTGGGGAATTCCAACGGCTTTAAGCGTGGCTGAAGTTCGCTATGCAACGGAACTCCCAATAATTGCCACCGGCGGGATAAGGGACGGCATAATGATTGCAAAGGCTTTGGCACTTGGAGCAAACTTAGCAGGAGTCGCTTTGCCCTTGCTCAAACCGGCAGTAAAGGGAGACGTGGAGGGAGTGATTAAGATCCTCCAGCGCTACATAGACGAGCTGAAGAATGCAATGTTCCTTGTGGGTGCGAGAAACGTTGAAGAACTCAGAAAAGTGCCGCTTGTGATTACGGGCTTTGCAAGGGAATGGCTTGAGCAGAGGATTGACCTGTGGGAGTTCTTGAAAAAGAGGGCCTAAACAGTTTCAAATTTTTTGTTTGTTTTTTTATTGACAGTTATTGCTCTTACCCCATATTCCAAAAATCTGAAAAGCAACCTAAAAACTTCAATAAAGAATGAAATAAAAGAGAAATCAGCCGTACATAACTTCATGTGAAGCCATCTGGTGGGCTAACTTCTCTTCAGAGCCAAGAACCTTCTCAACAGCCTTTATGAAGTCCTCGTGTGTTACGTATTCTCTTCTCGCCCTAATTGCAAACATTCCAGCTTCAGTTACGATGGCCTTAAGGTCGGCACCGCTTGCCCCTTCGGTCATCTCCGCTATGGCTTTAAGGTCAACGCCCTTAAGGTTCATCTTCCTTGTGTGGACTTTAAGGATTTCCAGTCTTCCCGTGAAATCTGGCAATGGGACTTCTATCAGCCTATCAAACCTTCCAGGTCTGAGCAGGGCAGGGTCTAAGATGTCAGGCCGGTTTGTAGCAGCAATAACTTTAACGTCACCTCTTGGGTCAAATCCGTCAAGCTCAGCTAATAACTGCATTAAAGTCCTGTTAACCTCCCTTTCCCCACCTGTTGTTTCGTCAAGTCTCTTCGCACCTATTGCGTCGATTTCATCAATGAAAACTATCGAAGGTGCTTTTTCTCTTGCTAATTCAAAGAGCTCGCTGACAAGCCTTGCGCCCTCTCCTATGTACTTCCTTACGAGCTCGCTGCCAACAACCCTTATGAAGGCCGCATTTACTTCACGGGCTACTGCCTTTGCCATTAGGGTCTTCCCACAACCGGGGGGACCGTAGAGCAGAACACCCTTAGGTGGCTCAATTCCGATCTTTTCAAAGAGGTCGGGGTGCTTGAGGGGGAGCTCTATGGCTTCTCTTAGCTCCATAAGCTGCTTTTTCAGCCCACCTATGTCATTGTAAGAAACGTTTGGCTTCTCAATTACCTCAAATCCCAGTACAGATGGGTCCTTTTGGGAAGGCAAAAGTTCTATAACTGCCATTGTTCTTTGATCCAGGGCAACTCTGGCACCGGGCTTTAGCTTTTCTTTCTCTATCCATGGGGCGATTCTAACAACGAATCTCGGCCCGTTGTAGTTCTGAACAATTGCCCTATCCTCGTCCAAAAGTTCAATCAAAGTGCCAGCAAAGGCCGGAGGCTGCCTTAGTCTGGACATCTCCATCCTTAAGCGTGAAAGCTCTCTCTCAAGTCTCTCCTTGTCAGCTTCAAGTGTTCTCACCTGGAGTTCAAGCTGCCTTATTCTACGCTTGAGATAGTAAACGTAATCGTCATACTCCTCCTCGTGCTTCACATTAATATCTTCAACATCACTCATACTCTAACCCTCCTTTTATATGTTTTATATGATTGTTAAGAAGAACTTCTTTATAGCATTAACATTTAACCTATCCATGCAATCTCCCTGTGAATAGGAATTGCAGAAAGCTTATAAACTTTTGGTTTATGAATGCTTCTTCAAAAGCGCAAAATTCTCTCTGTGGATAAATTAGCAATCATGGCCTTGATTCTGGCTAATAGCATATGGAAAAGACAAACTCCACATCCAAATTGGTCGAAAGGTTTAAGTAATCTTTTGTTATTATTTGAACTTGGACGTTTATGGAGGTGGATGAGATGGTGAAAGTGAGGTTTCTGGGGCATGCGGCATTTGAGATAGAGGGAGATGGAAAGAGAATACTGGTAGACCCATTCTTAACCGGAAATCCAACGGCAGCAGCAAAGCCGGAGGACTTTGATAAGGTTGACCTTATTCTTGTGACCCACGCACATGGAGACCACCTCGGGGATGCAGTAAAGATAGCCCAGAGGACAGGAGCGAAGATAGTTGCAATGTACGACATAGCCAACTACCTCGTGGAGGGCAATAGGGGCATAACAACAGTAGGAATGAACTATGGCCCAACTGAGGTTGATGGCGTTAAAATAGTTCAGGTTCCAGCATGGCACTCAAGCAGCGACGGAAAATACAGCATTGGAAATGCCTGCGGATACATAATAGAACTCGAAGGAAAGAAAATCTACCACGCAGGAGATACTTACGTTTTCAAGGACATGGAGCTCTTTGCTGAACTCTATGGAATAGACCTTGCTCTACTTCCAATTGGAGGGCACTTCACAATGGGGCCCAAAGAAGCTGCAAAAGCAGTTGAGCTCCTCAAGCCAAAATACGTCATCCCAATGCACTACGGAACCTTCCCACCAATAGCTAAGAACCCAGAGGAGTTCAAAGAACTTGTTGGAGACAAGGCAGAGGTCATCATACTAAAACCTGGAGAGGCCTTTGAGCTTTGAAAAAACCTTTTAAACTTTCTTTTTTAGGTTCAATCTGGTGAGCAGATTGAAGACTAAGTACATTGCACTGGCACTCGTGGCAACTTTGATTATTGTATCTTTCATAGCTGTTCCTATTTATGCCCAGCAAGAGGAAAATAGGCCTGAGTATGATCTGATAATAGTTAGAAACGACGATCTTATAGATTATATTACTGTACAGCCGTATGCAAGACTCCTTAATATTCCTGTTCTTCCCGTTGATCCCCAAAAGCTGGATGAAAAAACATGGGCTCAGCTTTATTCGTACATCCAGCTGGGGTGGAAAAAAATCCTGATAGTTGGGAACTCAAACGCGGTCAGCAAGGAAGTTGAGGATGAACTCCTTAAGATGGGGTACAGCGTCACCAGGATAGGTGGAGATGTAAGGACTGAAACAGCGGAAAAATTGGCCGTTCACTTTTATCCCCATGGCTCGGAAGCAGTTGTGTTAGCTAGTGCTTTAGATTACGGCTCCGCCCTCGCCGCATCAAAGTTTGCAATGGAGTATTCCTTACCGCTTTTGCTGACTTTAGAAAATGACCTCTCAGAGCATGCAGTTATAGGTTTGGACAATCTAAAGCCAGAACTTGTCATTCTGGTTGGAACAGGGTTAAACGAAACTATTGAAGCAAAGTTGAGAAATATGGGATACCAAACCTACTGGCTTGGCAAGAACGTGGAAAAGCCCCCGGTATCTCCGCCAGAGGAGCCGTCCCCATATAAGTACTCCCTCATAGGTGCTGTGTTATCGCTGGCAATTGCATTGCCAATAACCCTATACTGGGCAAAGAAGAAATGGTACTCCAACAGAATTCCTGTAGAAGTGCTGACAGAAAAAGAGAGAATCGTTGTAAAAGCCCTGATGGAACAGGGTGGGAAAGTGAAACAAGAGGATCTCCCAGAGCTTACCGGTTACTCAAGACCAACAGTGAGCAGAATAATCCAAGAGCTCGAAAAGAAACAGCTGATCGAGAGAGAGAAAGTTGGCAAGACCTTCATCGTCAAGCTTGTGAAAGAAATAGACCTTAAGGAATAAAGGTCAGAAAGCCCTACCGTTCATCACACTTCAGCGTCCTGACTTTTCTTCATCCCTTATATAAAAGGAGAGAAGAACAAAATCACTCTTTTCTAAAGAGGTGCCCGTGGGCCTTGTTTATATGCCTGGTGTAGTCTTTACTCCTTCTAAAGACCATACCACACCTGGGGCATCTAAAGAGAATCTCCCCATCCCTGTCCTTGAGCTTTATTGCCTTAAGCACCGCCATTCTCCTCCACCCCATGCCCTAATTTAGTGATTAATTTTTAAGCTTTATCCCCACCATTAAATCCATATCCTGTTTCCTTTTACCTTTAAATATCCCATCTTCTGCAGGGGCGTGTTTATAGTAACCTTTATTAGGGTTTTTGCTGAATTCTTTCAGGTGGTTGTCGTGATCCCCAGATGGGATCACAGACTCAAAGACCCTGAAAGCGTGGCATTCGCAATTCTTGACGTTTTAGCAGACTTCGAATCAGAAGGAAAGCTGAAGAACCTGCCAAAATCCAAAAAATTTCCAGTAAAAACAATACTGGCAATACTCCTCTTTAAACAATACTACAACCTACCCCTCAGAGACGCCCAGCACTACGGCAGAAAATTCTTCGGAGCAAACATTCACTACTCAACCCTCCACAACTGGGAGAA
>NZ_WHIZ01000006.1:0-45634 GCF_009372125.1 Thermococcus sp. 101 C5 | reverse complement strand
CACCTCTTCAAACTCGACATTGAAGGAGGATTTATTAAACTCTCAACTCCAAGTGGAAGGCTGGAACTGGAGTTTTATCGTGCAAAGTACCACGAGAAGTTTAGGGAGTGGAAAATAGGACAAGCGTGGCTTGTTAAAAATTCAAAGGGGAGTTTCATCAATATTGTCTTTTCCGAGGAGGTTGAAGTTAGAGAGCCAAAAGCCTTTGTTGGTGTGGACTTGAACGAAAACAATGTTACCCTTAGCCTTCCAGAGGGGGATTTTATCCAGATTATCACTCACGAGAGGGAAATTAGAACGGGCTACTTCTTGAAGAGAAGGAGAATCCAGAAGAAGCTAAAAACGGGTAAAAAGAGGAAAGAGCTTTTGGAAAAGTATGGTGAGAGGGAGAGGAACCGGCTGAATGACTTGTATCACAAGTTGGCCAACAAGATTGTCGAGCTGGCGGAGAGATACGGCGGTATTGCTCTCGAAGACTTGACGGAAATCAGGAACACAATAAGGTATTCGGCTGAAATGAACGGTCGCTTGCACAGGTGGAGTTTTAGAAAGCTCCAGTCTATAATCGAGTACAAGGCGAAACTGAAGGGTGTGAGTGTCGTTTTTGTCGATCCTGCTTACTCTTCATCCCTGTGTCCGATATGTGGGGGTAAGTTAAGCCCGAATGGGCACAGGGTTTTGAAATGCGAGTGTGGTTTTGAGGCTGACCGTGACGTGGTCGGCTCTTGGAATATTCGTTTGAGGGGCCTGAAGATGTGGGGAGTCTCCGTTCCCCCCGAAAGCCAGCCAATGAAGACGGGAGGCTGGAAGCCTACCCGTTATGAAATTAACACTTTACACACACTTTACGGGTAGGCAGAACGGCTATAAGCTACTTCGGAGACTCTTGATTGCTTCTTCTACTCGTTTTCCCGGTTTCACTTTGATTGTTTTAACCTCTCCCTCTCCAAGTATCACCTTTCCCTTGGGGCAGTCCATAGGTGTCGAGAGGACGTTTACTCCTCTTTACCGCCGCAGATTGTGTTCTTGTCCTTACACCTTCCAGCCTCAAGCTGAACCGTCACGTGGGTTATTCCAAACCTTTTTAGCCTCTCTGCAATATCATCTATGAGCTTTTGGGCCTCGCTGAGGGGCATATCGTTAACCTCAACGTGACACTCGAAGTGGACTTCCTTCTCTCCCACCCTCCAGGCGTGGAAGTGGTGTGCATTCTTAACAACTGGGATGCTCTCAATTTCCCGTTTTATCTCCTCAAAATTTAGATTTGGTGAAGCCTCCATGAGCACTTCAACGCTCTCTTTTAAAATTTCGTAGCTTTCACGGAGGATGTAGAGCGAGATTAGGACTGTGATGAGGGGATCTATCCAGAGGATGTTCCACTTTATGATAGCTATTCCACCGGTCACAACTGCGACTGAAGACAGTGTGTCACTCAATAGATGGAGATAGGCAGAGCGGACGTTCATGCTCTCGTGTGCGTGCTCATGAAGCAGGAGAACCGAGATTAAGTTGGCGAAAAGACCAATTAAAGCAACGCCGAGCATAAGAGGCCCGTTTATAGGTTCGGGATTTTTAAACCGCTTGTAGGCCTCAACAAGGAGGAAAAGGGCAACACCGACGAGAACGGCCGAGTTAACGAATGCGACCAGAATCTCGGCCCTCTTATACCCAAAGGTGTACTTTTCGTTCCTCTCGCGCTCGCCAATCTTTATGGCCAAATAGCTCACGAGGATGCTCATTGAGTCGCTGAAATTGTGGAGGGAGTCGCTCAGAAGGGCCAGGCTTCCGGAGAGAATGCCGCCGATGACTTCAGCTAGTGTTGTCACTATGTTGAGGACGAAGGAAAACAGCATTCTGCCCTTGAGGTCTTTGTGGTGATGCTCCCTTATCATCTCCACTCTCACCACTCTCAACTCTTGAGTGATAGTATAAAAGACTTTCGAACGTTAAGATCTGCATGGAAACGGGCTTTTATTTGAGATGGCGTTCATTTTAAAACGGTGATACTATGGAGCGTCTTGAGTATTCTGCACACTTAAAGTGGGACGGCAATGTCGGGAGCGAGGCAAAGGTGAGAGAGTTTACATTTAATATAGATACGAACACAGATGGTCATAACAAGGGACCGAATCCTACGGAATATCTCTTAGCGGCGATAGGCGGTTGTATAACCGTCAACTGGGGGAGGCTCATCAAGAAGATGCGCCTCGACGTGAAGGCCTTTGAGGTTGAAGTTAGGGGCTGGCGCGGGCTCGATGAGCCTCAATTGAAGGAGATAACTTACAAGATCACCATCTTCACTAACGAAGACGAGAAGAAGATCATGCGCGTTAAAGAGCTTGCCGAGAAGTACGGAACTGTTTTCAACACGGTCGGGGCGGAGAAGATAAAGGGAGATGTGGAGATAGTAAAACCGGCGGACTAAAGAGCTTCTGCTTTGTTTTTCTCATTAAGCCTGAAGCAGGCCTCAAAGGGACACCTTACCCCCTCCGCAAGCTTTAGATAGAGGATGAGGAAAATTATCTGGAATATTGGAAGTGTAGCCGCTGGAATGGCCACGAGGGGTTGGAAAGCGAGCGTCGCTATCGCTATAGCCGTTCCGTTGTTCTTCCCGACGCTGAGGAAGGCTATCCCCATGTGTTCCTTGTAGCTCAGGCCGAGAACCCTGTCCAGCCACGTTATGACCCCGAGCATGATGAGCATATAGACCGTGTTCACAATAGCAAGCTCAACGAGAAGGGTCCACTTGCTGAGCAGGAGCTGGGCCTTCATGAAGAATATCAGTCCCACGAGGAGGAGCATGGTGCTCATTGTTATCGAACCAAAGAGCGGCTTTAGCTCAAGGAACCTCTCCTTGCCAAGCTTTCTCGTGAGGAACCTCCTCGTGAGGTCGCCGAGGAGCATGGGGAGGATGAGGACTATGAAGACCGTTCTCAGGAGCAGAGAGAGCGGAACAGGGACGTTGTAGGCACTGCCGAGGAGCTTTATCCAGAGCGGGAGCATGATCGGGATGAGGAGGAAGTTAACGCCGAGCGCCACCGTAGCAACTTCAAGGTCCCCTCCGGCTAAACCGGCGTAGCCTATGCTCATGGATGAGCCGGGGACGAGCATAACCAAAAGAAAGCCGAGGGCTAAGTTGGTGTCATGGATGAAGCCCTTAACGAGAAGGAAGGCTATCAACGGCGTCAAAACGAAGTTGTACACCAGACTCAAAAGGACGGGCTTCGGCTCCTTCAGCACCTTGGGTATCCTCTCGAGGTTGAGGTTTATCATCATCGGGTATATCATGAGGAAAACCAACACCGTGGTCAGGTTGCTCAGAGATACCTTGTGGGCCTTAGCAAAGCCAGGGAAGACCAATCCAAGGCCCCACCCAACGGCTATGGCTATGAGAGAGTACCACAGCAGGTTTTTCTTAAGGTTGTTTGCGAGCTTACTGAACACATGCATCACCTCATCATGATATTTTCTTCATTTGAAACTAAATTGATTCGAATCCGATATCATTTAAAAGCATTGCTGGACAGAGCTGGGTAAAAGGCTCAAGCGAGCCAGAGAAAGCCTACCACCCTTCCGTCCTTCACGAGCTGGACCTTGGTACCCCATCTTCCGTACCAGTATGCACCGATCTCCACCTCTTTGGGGTCAACATCTTCCCAGAGCTCACCAATTATTTCCCCCTCAATGAGCAAGGGGACGTGGAGGGTTCCGCAACGGCACTTCCATGCAGCACCTTTGCTAACTTTCTCAAGCAGATCTCTTGCTTTTGTCTTGATTTCCTCGTAATTTGACTCTTTTTCCATCACATATCCAAACCTTCCAACCTTCCACTTCCATCCGGGAACTCCAAACGGCATCTCAACCACATCCAGTTTTTCTGAACTATAATATCACAATGTTGTTTATAAAGTTTTCTATAATATTCTAAGCAAAAGTCATCTAGAGCGGTAATTTTATAAGGGTTTAATGGTTAAGCATAATCGGTGAGGGGAGTGCCAAGATGGATGATGGAAGAAATGAGAAATCTGAAAAGTTTGATGATGCTCCTCAAGCCCCTTTTAGCAGAACCAAAGAGAGGCATTATCAGGATTCTCAGCGATGGCGTTAAGGGGACGAACGAAATCTATCAGGCCCTCCAAGAGAGGGGCCTTGAGATGCCCCGCTCAACGCTCTACTACCACCTCTCAGCCCTTGAGGACGCCGGAATAATAGAGATGGCCGGGTATAGAGAAGAAGGCGGTGGCGCCCCGGAAAAGCTCTGGAAGCTAAAAACTAGAAAAATCGGGATAGACCTCGTCACGGGAGAAATATTCAGAGAGTGAAGAGGCTCTTTCTTCCTATTATCTCGTCCCTGCTTTTATCAGCTTTTAAATCCTGGATTAACTTAAGGACTCTGGATTTTATCTCGTCCCTCACTTCCCGGTACTTCTCTATTGGCTTTCCATAGGGGTCATCTAATCCCCAGTCCCAGGTCTTCTCCGGAGGGGCGTAGGGGCACCTGTCGAGGCACCCCATGGTTATGACGATGTAAGCCCTCTCGGCCATCTCCTCGGTGTAGAGCTTCGGGTACTGCCCCTCAAGGGAAATCCCGATTTCCTCCATGACCTTCCGCGCAAGAGGGTCTATCTCCTCAGCCGGCTCCGTTCCGGCACTCATTGCTTTAAATCTCGAATCGTCGTTAAGGTGATTAAAAAATGCTTCCGCCATCTGACTTCTGGCTGAGTTCTTAACACAGACGAAGAGGATGAGCCTTTCCTCCATTTTTCTCACCATAAAGAGCTTATGAGACCCTTTTAAATATCTTTTCGCAATAGTCTATAGAGACCAATATAGATGAAACAAATCTCATTTGAGTTTTCACCTTTGGTTTTAAAAAGGCTTTTATTTGAAAACTCCTTCAACTCAAATGGGTGCGGGAAATGGGCGAGAAAAAAGGGTTAAGCTTCTTCGAAAAATACCTCTCACTCTGGGTGGCTCTCTGTATAATGGCGGGCATAGCCATCGGAAAGCTCTTCCCAACAGTACCCCAGGCACTCTCAAAGCTCACGATAGCTAACGTTAACATGCCCATAGCGATTTTGATATGGGCGATGATTTATCCCATGATGGTTAAGGTAGACTTCTCCGCTATAAGGCGCGTCCACAAGGGGCAAATGTTCAAGGGCCTAATCGTCACTTGGGTGACCAACTGGCTGATAAAGCCCTTCAGCATGTTCCTCATAAGCTCCCTCTTCATCGGGGTGCTGTTTTCATCGAAGCTCGGCCTAATCGAGCCCTCACTTGCCAAAGAATACATAGCTGGGGCAATACTCCTCGGTGCTGCTCCCTGCACGGCAATGGTCTTCGTATGGAGCTATCTTGCAGATGGAGATCCGCTCTACACGCTCGTGCAGGTTGCAACAAATGACCTCATAATTCTCTTCGCCTTCGCTCCAATAGTCGGCTTCCTAATGGGCCTCAACAAGGTTCCCGTCCCTTACGACACGCTCCTCCTCTCGGTGGTGCTCTTCGTTGTCATCCCCCTGACGGCCGGTTACCTCTCAAGGAGATACATCCTCACAAGGAAGGGGCAGAAGTGGTTTGAGGAAAAATTCCTTCCAAAACTCAGCACCGTATCAATAATAGGCCTTTTGCTGACGCTGATACTACTCTTCTCCTTCCAGGGAGAGATAATCCTCAAAAACCCACTCCACATTGCCCTCATAGCGATCCCGCTGACTATACAGACTTATTTCATCTTTGCTATAGCCTACGGGTGGGCGTGGCTCTGGAAGCTTCCACACAAGGTTGCAGCTCCAGCATCGTTCATAGGGGCAAGCAACTTCTTTGAGCTGGCCGTGGCGGTCGCTATAGCCCTATTTGGCCTCGAAAGTGGGGCGGCTTTAGCCACAGTTGTGGGTGTTCTTGAGGAAGTGCCGATAATGCTGAGTCTGGTATGGATAGCCAACAAAACCAGACACCTGTTCACGTCCGAATTCGAGGCCGGAAGTGCAGTCCCAACGCTTGCTGAGGAGTAGTGACTTCTTCTCAGCTTTTTTATTTTTAACACCAAAACCCTAATCAATGAAGACACCGTCATTAATTCTGGGATGTGCCATGAAGGTTGAACTTCCTGCACCGAGACTTAAAGGTGAGATGAGTGTTGAGGAAGCGATAAACCTGAGGAAGAGCATAAGAAAATACAAAGATGAGCCATTAACCCTTGAAGAAGTCTCCCAGATACTCTGGGCCGCGTATGGAATAAATGCCTGGGGTAAAAGAACTTCTCCAAGCGCAGGTGCTTGCTATCCATTTGAAGTTTATGTAGTAGTCTCAAATGTCGAAGGGCTTAAACCGGGCCTCTACCACTACGATGGCAAAGCCCATACTCTGGAATTAATCCGCGAAGGGGACTTGAGCAAACCCCTCGCTAGAGCATGTCTCAATCAAAGGCACGTAGAAACAGCTCCGATAAACATCATCATAGTGGCGCACTACGAAAGGACGACAAGAAGATACGGGGAGAGGGGGTATAGGTATGTGCACATAGATGCCGGACACATGGGGCAGAATATTTATCTGCAGGTTACCGCTTTGAAGCTGGGGACAGTTGCTGTAGGAGCTTTTATAGATGAAGAAGTTAAAAAAGTGCTTGATGTACCAGGAGAGCCGCTCTACATATTCCCCGTGGGAGTTCCAGAGGACTAAAGCTCGCTGGCTTTGTAAATGGCTATATCTTCCCCTTCTTCAATTAATTTTGCCTCGTACCGTTTTATTTTGCCGTTGGTGTTTATCTCCATGATCACCTTTTCTGGAGAAAGCTTTTTATCTGTTGTGAACTCCTTTGTCTCTATTGCCTGTGTAAAGAAGTCCCCACTCCGATCGAACTTAAAGACGAGTGTATTTCCTTCAAATTCATAGCCTTTGTAAACCGCTCCTCCCATTCTGAAAGTGGCTTCTAGAGTAATGTATTTTTCCTCATTAGCGTTGCTAATCACGTACCCTCCCACAAAAACTATCGCCAAAACCAAAATTCCGAAAAACGCTTTCAGACTTTTCATACTTTTTCACCTAGAATACGCTCCGTTTAAAAATTTAAAAGAATTTTGACAGCTTCAAATATCTTTGAAGCTAAATTTTGTGAAGCTCCTCGAATTTCAGCAGGACTTCCTCCTTTGTCCTTATGAGGTTCTGCCTTCCGATCTCTTTTCCGTCTTTGAGATAAACGAGTGTGGGAACGTTCAGAATGTCGAATTTCTTCACGAGGTCTTCCCACTTCTCAGCGTGTACGTGGATAATCCGAATATCCTTGAATTCGTCACTTAACTCCTCCATGAAGGTCTCAACCAGCCTGCAGGGCGGGCAGCTTGGAATGGAAAACCAGAGCACAACCTTCCCCCTGCTAAGATCAACCTTTCCATCGTATTCGAGTATCATACCAACACCACCATTATTTTGCCTTCAAAGGATAAAAGGATTGTCAGATATTAACGCGCTTAAGCATAAGCGAGTTCGTGACCACGCTGACACTGCTAAGGCTCATGGCCCCGGCGGCCCACTCGGGCCGGAACTGGACGCCGAAGAGCATGTAGGCCAGCCCGGCCGCGAAGGGTATCAGTATGGTGTTGTAGAACATCGCCCAGAATATGTTCTGCTTTATCTTTGAAAGCGTCTTCTGGCTGAGCTTTATGGCCCTTACGACGTCCCTCGGGTCGTTCCTCACGAGCACTATGTCGCCGCTCTCCATCGCTATGTCGGTCGCGTTCCCCACAGCTATCCCCACATCCGCCTGGGCCAGTGCTGGGGCGTCGTTAATCCCGTCCCCCACGAAGATGACGGTTTCTCCCTTCTTCTGGAGCTTCTTTACCTCGCTGGCCTTATCGCCCGGAAGCACCTCTGCTAAGATGTAGTCCACGCCGAGGGCCTTTCCAATCGCTTCGGCAGTCCTCCTGTTGTCGCCGGTTATCATGCCGACCTTCTTGCCCATCCTGTGCAGCTCCTCAATGGCCTCCTTGGCGCCCTCCTTTATCGTGTCAGCAACCCCAATCACGCCGGCCGTTCTGCCGTCCACCGCCACTATTATCGCCGTCTTTGCCTCGTTTTCCAGCCTGTGGAGAACTTCCTCGATGCCCTCTATTGAGCGGCCGCTTTCAGCGAAAAGCCTCCTGTTCCCTGCCAAAACCTCTCTTCCGCGGACTCTGGCCCTGACGCCTTTTCCGGTGATCGCCTCAAACTCCTCCGGCTCTTCCACCTCTATCCCCAGCTCCTCGGCCTTCCTCACTATGGCCTCTCCAAGGGGGTGCTCCGAGCGCTTCTCCGCCGAGGCCACCAGTTTCAGGAGCTCCCTTTCGTCCATGCCGAAGGCTATCACGTCCGTGACCTCGGGCTTCCCCTTCGTGAGCGTCCCGGTCTTGTCGAAGAGCACTACCGTTGCTTTCCTCGCTATCTCAAGGGCCTCGCCGTTCTTGATGAGTATCCCCATCTCGGCGCCCTTGCCTATGCCGACAGTCAGAGCCGTCGGGGTGGCTAATCCAAAGGCACAGGGGCACGCTATGACGAGGACGCTCAGCAGGGCTGTAAAGGCGAACACCAATGGCTTGCCGGCTATGAAGTACCAGTAGGCAAAGGAGAGAAGGGCTATCGTGAGCACCGCCGGGATGAAGTAGGTCACCACCGTATCAGCCAGCCTCTGGACTGGAGGTTTGGTGTTCTGCGCCTCCTCCACAAGCCTTATTATCTGAGCTAAGAGCGTATCCCTTCCAACTTTTTCCGCTTTAACCTTAAGGACGGAGTTCTTGTTTATTGTCCCCCCGATGACCTTATCTCCCGCCCGCTTCAGGCTTGGGATGGGCTCACCGGTTATCATTGACTCGTCTACGTAGCTTTCTCCCTCGATGACAACCCCATCGATGGGAATCCTTTCACCGGGCTTTACGATTACCACGTCCCCGGCCTTGACCTCGGTTATCGGGACTTCGATCTCCTTCCCGCCCCTCAGGACGGTTGCCTTCTTCGCCTGGAGTCCCATGAGCTTCTTTATTGCCTCGCTCGTCCTTCCCTTTGCCCTCGCCTCAAGGTAGCGTCCGAGCAGGAGGAACGCCATAAGGAGGACGCTAGCCTCAAAAAAGTTGAACTCCCTCGGGATTACCCCAAATGTCGCTAGGACGCTCGTCAGGTAGGCCGAGCCGATACCTAAAGCGTACATCACCTCCATGTTGAGGGTCTTGTGCTTGAGCGAGGAGTAGGCCTTCCTGAAGATTCCCCTGCCGGCGTAGGCTATGGCAACTGTGGCTAGGAGGAAGTGGATGTAGATCAGGTTTTCAACATAAATTCCAAACCTCTTCAGCTGCATGGAGAGAAAGAGGGGTATCCCAACGCTCCAGGCCACTATGAGGTTGCGCCTCATCTCCCTTATATGCTTTTCCCTCACTTCCCTTTCGATGTCGTGGCTCTCTTCACCCTCCACGCCCAAAAACTCGTACCCCACGCTCTCAACGGCCTTCTTGATGTCCTCAATACCAACAAGCGAGGGGTTGTAGGACACTTTGGCCGTCTCGGTCGCGAGGTTGACGTTCACCTCAAGGACTCCGGGGAGCTCTTTTATCGCGTTCTCAACGGTCTTAGCGCACATCGCGCAGGTCATGCCGCCGATTTTGACCACAGCATCCCTGCGCTCCCTTATCACCTCGTACCCGACTTCTTCTATCGTCCTGATGATCTGGCTCAGGCTGACCTTTGACTCATCAAAATCAACGAAAACCGTCTCACTGTTCAGGTTGGCCTTTGCAGTTCTCACACCATCTAATTCAGCCAAGGCCATTTCTATGGTTTTAACACACATGGCGCACGTCATGCCGTTAACTTTAAGGGTTATCTTCACACTTACCACCATTATTTACTTCGTGATGAAACTTATAGGCATTATTTATACCAAAATGTAAAGTCCAGTCGAATGTTTTTTATATTTTGGTAACCCATCGGCAGGTGAGGTGTTAATGATGAACAGGCTGGACGACCTTGACCTAAAGCTCATATACCTCCTGCTGGACGACGCGAGGCTCAGCATATCCGAGCTGGCCGAGAGGCTTGGAGTCAGCAGGCCGACTGTTAGGGCTAGGCTGGAAAAGCTTGAAAAGGAGGGAATAATCGAGGGCTACACCATACGGCTGAACCCGGAGCTTCAGAGGGCCCACAACGTGATCGCTCTCATCGTCAAAACTGAAAACCCGGAGAAGATGGATGAATTTGATGAGATATTTGAGATCAACCGCTTCACGAGCACCAAGTACCTCATAAAAGTCGCCGTCAATACCATGGAAGACCTCAAGCGGGTCATCGAGGGGACGGGCGTTGAAGTCCTCGAAATAATGCCCATCCTTGAGAGCAGGGAAAAAAGGCTCAGACCCAAGGTAAAGGTTCCCTTCAGGTGCGACTACTGCGGAAAGGAAATCGTTGGGGAGCCGATAGTCTATAGGTACCGCAACAGGGCCTACTTCTTCTGCTGTCCGACCTGCCTCACGGAGTTCAAGAAAATCCGGGAGAACCTGGAGAAGACAAAGGAGAAGGGCGCAGTGGGAGCCAAGGGGCACGAACATTGACCTCGGGACTCGGGAAGAGTGAAGAGTAAGGGGGTCTTTATTAAACCCCCCAACTCGGCTTTTTCGTGAAGGAAGCTTTTGGGGGTTTACCCGCTTTCCGGAAATTCCCCCATCAAACGTTACCAACCACGGGTTTACAAAAATTATAAATATCTGGTAGCTCTGTTTTTATTCACCGGTGTTTTAATGGAGATGTAGCAATGGCAGATAGGCGGAAGTTTCCAGGTTAATGGCACTTCCTTGCAATCCCAAATCCCGGCTTGCCGGTAGAAGGTGAACCCCATGGTCAGCGAGGTGATCCGGCTAACCGGCGTCTCCAAATCCTTCAAATCCTTTGGGGACGTTGAGGTGCTTAGGTGCATAGACCTCTCAATCCGTGAGGGGGAGTTCGTGGTGATAGCCGGAGAGAACGGCTCCGGTAAGACAACGCTCAAGGAGAATCTTAATGTTTCTTATGGATTTAGAACTTGATGAGCATACTAGGGGAATACACAATGAAGAAAAATGCTTTATTTTTATCCCTTGCATATTTTCTTTCTGTAATTGGAGATGGTGTTAGAACGGTTGTTCTGCCATTAATAGTTTTAGATATCACGAACTCAACGTATTTCATGGGCTTGGTCTTCTCAATTGAGACGATGGTTTTTATTGTCTGTGGGATGTTCTCGGGTGCTATTGCAGACAGGATGAACAAAAAATACCTCCTTATTGGCTCAGATATATCGAGAGCAATCCTTGTTTTGAGCATTATTCCCATAGGTAGTGGTTACCCCCAGTTTTTCAAAATCTGGGTGTTAATTGTGGCAGTGCTGATGAGCTTTGCGGAAACATTCTTTAGGCCCGCTTTTTTTGCTCTGGTGCCTGAAATCGTTGATGAAAAGGATATTGATAGGTTTAATTCACTTTTAACTACATTGTCCAAAGGTGGGGACATAATTGGATTCTCGCTTGGAGGGGTTTTATACAACATACTAAAGATTAACGCCCTCCTCGTGGATGGGCTATCATTTTTAATTTCCGCAGCGATAATCGGGACTATAGCAGTAACTCAAAAGCCGATGGTGGGGTCTAACAGGAACATACTAAAAGACCTGAAAGAGGGCATGGTATTCATAGGAACCAACGGATTCATACGGAGCATACTGTATTACGGCCTTTTGATGAACTTTTTCTCCGCCCCCATAATGATCACAATGCCGGCGCTGGCGAAGGTTCTCTTCCCAGAAAAAAGCGGATATGTCTATGGACTCATGAAAATAGGGTCGAGTGCGGGGGTAATAATCGCAGGTATTCTCCTTTTATCCCTCAAAAAGATAAACAGAAAAACCTTGTTTGTTTTGGGCATCACGGGAGAGGGCGTGGCGATGCTCCTACTCGGATCATTACAGCCAATATCTGGACAATATGAGCTAATACTGCTGATACTGATAGCAATGAACTTCATCCTGGGCGTTTCTGTGGCTATACTGAACATACCCATTACCAGCTGGCTCCAGATATATACTCCTCAAGAGATGAGAGGAAAGGTGAAAATGATTAATGACGTGATTCTGTCTGTTCCAATTGCAGTCTCTCCTCCATTATTTGGGTACGTATTAGAAAAAATTAACATCTTCCATCTGCTTATCTTTATGGGTGCCATGACGACCATTATTGGGTTCAGTGCATATTTTAATATGGTAGAGCCTGAAAAGGGATAGTGTTTACAAAAAGCTCGGCTACACCATCGAGAGGGAGCACGAGATTGAGCTTGAAGGCAAAAAATACAGGTTCTACAGAATGGTGAAGCCGTTCTAACCCCAGATAGTTCTTCTGCCTTCAAAAAGCAGTTATTTGTGGATTTCTTCTCTGGAGAGCACGTACACCCCAAGGAGCATGATCATGCCAAAGACGACCTTCAGTGCCGTGAGGCTCTCGCCAAGAGCTAGGAAGGCGAAGAGAGCACCTATGAGTGAAGAAGTTGAGAAAATTGCCCCCGTCCTCATCGCACCGATTTCTCTGAGGGCAAAGAGAAATAACACGAGAGAAAAGCCTATGCTGAACGCACCGACGGTTAAAACGTACGGAAGGCTCTGGAGCGGGATGTAAAAGGGGACTCCAATTAGAGAGGCCAGAGTTAATAGTGCACTTCCTCCAAACAGCCCCTTCAGTGAAGTTACTAGGAGCAAGTCCCTCTTAACACTTAACAGCTTGCTCAGGTTATTATCTATCGCCCATGAAAGACCTGCAAGGATTATTAAAATGTTCCCAAGAATGCCTTTGCTCAACTCCACTTCTCCGAAGTTTTCTGTCGAGATAACAACGGCTCCGATTAAAATTAGAAGAATTCCCAGAATACCTCTTCTTGAAGTCCTCTCTTTAAAGATTAGCAGGGCGATCAACACCGTAAACAGCGTTTCAGTGTTGAGCAGGAGGGATGCATTGACTGCAGTCGTTCTATAAAGCCCAAACATAAAGAACAGCGGCGCCAGAAAGGAGCCGAAAAGCACTATAAAAGCCAGCAACAGCAAATCTCGCCTTGAGAAGCCTTCCTGGGCTTTAACGCTGGATTCAAGCCGTTCAAGGATTCTATCTTTAAGGGGCGTGAGACGGAGGAACATCAGGACCACTCCGGCTGTTACGTAGATGCTACCCGCCACGATCATCGGGTGGACGTCCCTGAGGGATATTTTGTTCAGGGTCGAGCTCATCCCGAATAAGAAAGCTGCCAGGAGGGCACTTGCGTAGCCGTAATGGTGGGTCATGTGGTAAAGCTGGAATAAAGCCTTTATAAGCCTTGTTCACACGAAAAGGGTGAGGGTAGCATAAAATCGCACTGTTTCATCTAAAGTGCCACCGGCTGGGATTGCTCCCTAAGTTATGGGTGCAGAGAGAAGGAATGCCGCGAATTTAAAAAGCCCGAACCCGAAAAATCCGGTTAAGCAAGAAAAATGATGTAGAAGAGACTCACAGCCACGAGCACCACACCCACGGCTAAGTCCATGTTTCCAATTATCTTTGAAAGCCTGTTAACAGCTTCTCCGGCTTTTTCGTATTTTCCGGCATAGTGGAACCCGAGAGTGACCAGCAAAAGCGGAAGGACTGAAATACCCACAAAGGTTAGCAGAAAGACCATCTTGGTCATAATCGAGAACCCAGCTCCGGAGACTATGGAAGACATAACCAGATATATGGGAAGGGCACAGCCACAGGAAAGCGATATCAATGCCATTATAGAGCCAGAAAGGAAGGCAACCGGGGGAGATGTTGCTTTTTCTATTACAGTATTTGTCTTTTCCCGGAGGGGGTTCATCAACTGAAAGCTCACAACACCTTTTGCGGAGAGTATCTTGTAGGCTCCAACAGATATTCCAAGAAAGGCCGCCAAATAGCGCAAAACTGAGAACTTGGTAACGAGCCCCATAAAGAAATACCCCAAAAGGGCGAATCCCACAAAAGCTCCTGCAGTGAAGGATAGCCCAACCTTGAGGACTTTCCTCTCATCTACGAGAACTATAGCGGATAGAAGAAAAATTATCATCAGAAAAACAGAGGGCCGGAGGGCATTAAGAATCCCCAAAGCCACAACCGATAGGGTTGTTCCGGCATATTGGGAGAAAGACTCAGCTAACACGTAGGTAGGTAATAAACTTAACAAAAATAAGAAAACCAACGAATAAAATTTACGCCTCATTTCTCTCGCCTTTAGCTTTAGTGCTCCTCTTCCTCTTCAAAGCCCATAAACCTTTCGCAGGTCTCGTGCATTTCCTTCATCTCTTCCCAGCTAACGCCCATGTACGCTCCCATTTCCTCGTGGAGCTCCGTGAAGTTTCCATCGGCCATGTAATCCTCCATTTCTTCGTGTTCATCCATCATATCATGCATGCCATATCCCATCATGCCCATTCCGTGACCACCCATCATTCCCCAGCCATTCCAAAAGCTTCCTCTCCCTTCATTAACCCCGCCGGAATGGGCCAGGCCGTACGGAACCGCTATAAGCGCCCCGACTATGAACCCTATCAGCAGTGACTTCCACTCCATAGTACCATCTCCCTTTTTCCAAGCACTACTAAGTGAACAAATGCTAATAGGCTTATCATTCCCAACATGATAAGCAAAAGATTGTTTCTTTGCCAGTATGGAAGGATAAACTTAATTGGAAGTTCGCAAAGATAATCAACAGGCGAGAGACGTGAATCCCGCGAAAAAATATGATAGATTTGCAAGGTTCTACGATCTGTTTGAAAGCCCTATGGAAATGAAAGCCTTTTCAAAGTACAGGAAGAGGGCATTAAGCCTGGTTAAAGGTAGAGTACTTGAGATAGGGGTAGGTACAGGCAAAAACCTGGCCTATTACCCAAAGAACGTGGAAGCCATTGGTATAGATTTCAGCAAAAACATGCTAAAGAAGGCTGATGAACGAAGAAGGAAGCTCGGGCTTGAAAACGTCAAGCTGTTATACATGGATGTCCAGGACCTGGAGTTTGAGGATAATACTTTTGATACCATAGTTAGTACATTCGTGTTTTGCACTGTTCCGGATCCAATTAAAGGGCTAAAAGAGGCTTACAGAGTGCTAAAACCTGGAGGAAGAGCAATATTCTTGGAACACATGAAGAGTGAGTCAAAGCTTCTCAACGTCCCCCTCTACCTCATGGAGCCCTTCATAAGAACGCTCCTCGGAACTTCTCTGCTGAGGGAAACTCAGAGAAACATCGAGAGGGCGGGCTTTAAAATAGAAAAGGTCGAGAACCTCTTCTATGATATCGTGAGGCTGATAGTGGCGACAAAGAATAAGGAGTAAATTGTTAATCATTATCCTTCGAGGATCTTCAGCGTCACGGTTTCCAGGGGGAAGCTTTTGGGCATCCACGAGATGCTCCTCAGTATTCCGCTTGATCCGGTTCAGCTCGTGTTCATTAGAACTCTCGGAGGTTTTATCATAGGAATCACGGGGGATAGCTTTGGGTAGTATCGCCGGATGGATGCTTACTGAATACCTAGGCAATCCACTCTCCCTGACAAAGATATTCAGTGGAGTCCTAATATCGGCTCCTCTCCTCTTCAGCTTCACTTTTCCGGTAATCCTGATAACGTTCCTGTTCCATTAGATACGCCTTGACGTTGCAAAGGGAGTCATTGCTCCTGTGGCATTCTTTGCGCCCCTCTACATCTCCAAATATCCGGGGATGGGACTCTCAATACCAATGGCATTCGGTATTTCCCTGCTCCTTTCCATGGGGGACCATCGTTGTATCTTCTCTGATGATAAAATCCCTCTATGGTTGGTCTAAGATTATATACGTCCAAACAGTGAAAACTATCGGAAGTTGTAAGTTTTTACGTACTCAATGTTCAGACATCAGGTTCACAGGATATTGCTTTTTTATAGTAGTTTGTTAACTTAATGTTTTAAACATAAAGTTTAGAAAAAACTTAAATTCGTAATTAATACTATTTGTAATTGGAGAGCTAGTAAGGATGTCAGAAAGTAACAGGTGGCCCGGACAGATGTGTTTTAACTCTATCTTGCTTCATTACTTTAACAGGCTTATGAAATACTACGGGCTGGCGATGGGCTCTTCATTATTCTTCTCTATACTTTCAAAAACGCCATTTATAATCGAGCCACTCATTTTATACATCACAGTATTTGTTATTGGATATGTTATTGAATGCAACTCTACGTTATACCAGATAAGGAAATTCTCCTGTGGTGGTAGATATTACAATCTTGAAAAATTTGGTATTATATCAGCGCTTTTTGCCTTCTCCATGTTTTATGTATTCTCAGTTTCTGGCATTATGATAGCTATTGGTGGATTTGAATTCTCGGTGAATGATATCCTGAATATGAGCCTTGTCTCAACAATTTATTCGTGCTTCCTTCTGTTTGGAGTATTTCTGATTTCTGGTCTAATCCCTGCGGTAATATTGCTAATGATTGTGGTGATTCAGACATCATTGATAGTTGGGAATTCGGGAAGTATTTCAGAGTTGGTTATGGGGATCCCTAAAACTGAGAATCCCATCTTAATATCATTATCAACCATGGCCCTTACCATACTATTCCTAACATTTATAGGAAGGGAGCCAAGTGTGAGACCAGTCATGATCCCAGTAAAATTTTTTAAAGGAACCCTGGCGTGGATTTCCTTCATTATGAGCTACTCAGTAAGGTACTCCTTTATAACTGCCCCTATACTTATGTCCCCCATTATTTACAAATATATTTCAGGGCTTGAAAGAATTGAAATAATATACATGACTATTGGATACCTTCTCCCATCTTTTTTGATTAGTAGTGTTAGTGTGGCAGATACGTTGAGACTCTTAAACTTTAGGAAACTCTTTATTTCCTTATCAATGTTCACCCTGTTTTCAATGATCATAACCGTTCCATTTACCGTCGGGATAAACACTAAAATTATCCTCAGGTTGATATTGTGGTCATTTCTTGGTTCCAGTATAGCACTCTTGAGGAAATTCAAAAAGTACTACGGAAAAGATTCAATATTGCTTCCCTTTCTGGCGTCTATCCTAATGATCCTGGGGATATATTTTGGACCAATGGTAGTTCCCTTTGCGTTCATATTTTTGTATGTATTCCTGCGGAGGTGTGAATGATGGGGGAACCTCTCATTATGTGCAAAGAACTAACAAAAACATTTGGAAAAACACGTGCTCTTGACAGGATTAACTTTTCAGCCCCTCCGGGACTGATAATATTGCTTGGTAAAAACGGAAGTGGGAAAAGCACCTTGGCTAAGATAATCAGTACGCTTTTACCCTACGACGAGGGGAATGTAAAGGTAAAAGGAAAGGAAGTAAACTCAAACAAAAGAGAAATCCGGCAAATGATATCATACCTACCCCAAGATAATATAGTCGAGGATGTCTTAACTGTTCAGGAAATTGTTGAACTGTATTCCAGGCTTTTTGGAGAACCCGAAACTAAGGCAGATGAGCTATTGGATTACCTGGGGCTCTCTCCGTATAGGGACACTCTTGCCGGAAACTTAAGCGGAGGCTTAAAAAGGCGCCTGTCAATACTCCTTGCATTTCTACCTGACAGAGACATTTATATTTTGGACGAACCATTCGAAGAGCTGGATTTTTGGGGGCGAATTAAGGTTATGGAGCTAATTCATCACGCTTTAAAGAAAGGTAAAAGCATTTTCCTCATATCTCACACGGCCACCTGGCTTGAGGAGATAGCCGATTATATATTGATTCTACATCAAGGAAAACTACTGTACGCAGATTCTCCCAACAATCTGAAACAGGCATTTAAGGATGTTTATGCAATAGATATGGAGTCACTTTCGGAGATTAAGAAAATCCTGAAAAACCCCCATAATGTAACAGTGGCAATCAATGAAAGAGTGTCGGTCGTTGGAGAACGCCATGCCCTCTCCAATATTACAAAGATTAAAAACGAAGAGATCCGGGAGGCATCTATCAGCGAAATATGCGCTTTTATCGCGAACAATGCAGCTTTACAGCAAAGCAACTTCATCAAAAAACTATAAAATTTCATACTGCATGCTCTGGAGGTTTGAGAAATGCCTCACAAGATGATCAAATCTCGGTTAATGGAGGAAGTTAAATACACTGCGAAAGAGCTTGGCATTCTTGGAGTGAACGCCTTAGCGAACGTAGTCATAATCATATGGCAATTTCCAGAGGATGCAAAGGCGGATGTAGATCAAGAGCTTACTATTTCAGTGGTAAAAATCCATCTGCCCCGGATGTTATCTTCTGCAACCTCTGGAGGCTCTTGTTTTCGGAAAATATCAAAGAACCTCAGAGTTGAGAAAAATGTCCGAGATAATAATCAAAATAGAAAATCTTGACCTCATTTACAAGCGTGGCCAAGAGCGCATCAAAGCGTTAGATTCAATTAACTTGACTATCAGCAAAGGTGAAAAAGTTGGCATACTGGGTCCCAACGGGGCGGGGAAGTCATCACTAATAAAAATTTTGGCGGGAATTATTAGGCCTACATCTGGAAATGTAATTTGTTTAGGTTTGAACCCCTTTAAAGACCGTCGTAAATATCTGGAAAAAATTGGAGTTGTTTTTGGGCATAAAGGTTTTTTAATCCCAGATGTACCTGTTATAATGTCTCTTGAACTCGCAGCTGCAGTATATGGTGTGCCTAAAGAAGAATTTAACAAAAAACTCAAAGAATTGACTGAAATTTTAGGAATTGAACGAAGTCTTCTAAAGCGCCCTCCTCGCTTGATGTCCCTTGGTCAAAGAATAAAATTTGAACTAATTTCTTCTCTCCTTCACGAACCCGAACTTCTTATTCTCGATGAAGCCCTAATCGGAATTGATGTTGTGTCAAGACATATTATAAAAAACTATTTGACAAAAATAAACAAGGAACTTGAGACCACAATTTTAATTTCATCCCATATTTTATCTGACGTGGAAGATTTTTGTGATCGAGTCATAATACTGAACAGTGGCAAGTTAGTACTTGACACGAGCATAGAACAGCTGAAAAAGCGGCTTGGACAATTAAAGCAAATTGAAATGCACGTAATTTCCGAAGCTTATGCACCTTACGTAGCGGAGATGCTCAAGAAGGTCTCTTCTGATGTTACAGTGGACGGGACATTTGTAAAGTGCAGATTGCCATCTGAAAAAGTCAATGAAATTTTAACACTCATGTTAATGCCCAACAATCACAAATTGAACATTATAGAGGACATTATCATTAAAGAACCTTCTTTGGAAGACATCATTAAGAAGGTGTCTAACTATGAATAGGCTGTCTTGTGTAATCAACGTCCTCTTAAAATCTGCAGTGGAAAGGGTTAGGCTGTATAAAACCGACTTAGCTCTCTATTTAGTAGCATGGTGTGGATTTACCGCTCTGTTAATGACCTTCTGGACTTCGGTGTTAGCCAATTTTGAGATTGTGACCTTTACACGTGGAGAAGTGCTTGCATTTATAGGGATGTACTATATTGCATGGGGCATCGTTTCTTTTTTCTGGGGTGTACGGGATCTTCATGTTTACATTGTAGATGGCACAATTGACGTTTACCTGACCAAGCCCATAAATCCTGTGTTTTTAGTAATCTTAACAAAAAGCCATGCTGGAGTAGTTTTGGAAATTCTTACTGGAGTGATTCTACTCCTAATATCAATTCCACTATTGCCCAACCCAATAACTACTAAAAACATTTTTTTAAGCATTATTTTCCTCTCAGGAGGCGTAGCTCTTTATGCTTTAATCTACGGGGCTTTGAGTATGTTGGCCTTCTTCGTAGGTAGGATGGAGCACACTATTGAGCTAATTGACTACGCCTATGAATACACGTATTATCCGCTAAATTTTCTACCTAAGGGTCTGAGAAGCATTCTTACTTGGGCATTACCCTTGGCATTCTTAGTCACACTCCCTACTCTCAGTTTACTTGGGAAACTATCGACTAAGAAGCTCATAATATCAATCATCGGGGAGGGTATTCTACTCATCGTGTGGTTTGGGATTTTTGTGGCTGTTTTCAAAAAGGGCTTAGAGAAATACACATCTGCAGGAGGATGAGTGTATGAAGCTCGCAGTGGTGAAAACTCTTGTACAGGTTCATTTTGAGAAGCTCAAGACGTATAGGCGGGATTTTTTAATAGGGTTTGTTTCTGCTCCCATACAATTTCTCTTTCTTGTAGCTTTTTGGAGCTATGTCTATAGAACCTTCTCTCAAAAAACAGATATACCTACACTTAACGTAACGATTGCTTATTATGCTCTTCTCCTTATCTATGATAATGCAATCTCAGCATTAAATATCTCTGGAAAGCTCTCTAGAGATATATTTACGGGCAGAATTGATGTACTTCTCTCTAAGCCAATTTCTCCCCTGCTTAATTATGCCATTGAAGGTTATGTAAGATACCTTGTTTTTATACCGGTCTACCTCATTGTTTACTTTCCTATTGCGATAAAACTTGGTTTAAAATTTGACACTGAACATATTCTGGTAGCTTTCTTAGTTTTGTTGGCCTCCTCTACTATCAAGTTTTTAATAAGCTCTCTACTCGGCTTAGCTTCTGTATGGACTGGTAAAATAGTAGGTATAACAAGAATATATCAATTTGTTGAGTTAATACTCTCTGGAGGATTTGTTCCCTTATACCTTTATCCTGAGCCACTAAAAAGTATTGCAACATTCCTTCCTTTTTATTACCTCGCATACGTGCCAGTAGTGATTTGGATAGCTCCTGAGCTTGTTGCTCCTTCAACTTTTGTACTGTTGACTGTGTGGATTGTAGTATTGCTCTTCTTGGTGCATGTTATAACTCATCGTGCTTTATCCTCATATCAGTCTTCGTATGGATGATTTTTGGTATTTCGCATTGGCTCATCCACCTATTGTGACTGAAAGGTTTTAGAGTTTTCTTCCTGAGGGCTTATCATGGCAAGTGCCCCCAAACTACTATATATCATGAGATTCTAATTCTTTTGGTGTTGTTTGAGTGAGAATAGCTGAATGGATGTGTAAGCGCCAATGCTTACTAAAAAAACCAACACTCCCAGCCTGACTACGTTATTAAGGAGGAATAATCTGTCAATCACATTAAAAATTAACCCCGGGATGATTAATGTTAAGATGGTTGAAATTAAGGCTGAGTAGTAAGAGTTAAACTCTTTCTTAAACCCCCAGAAGACGATTAACAAAAAACTAAAGGATATGAAGTAATCAACCATCATAATATCGCCGTCCAATAAGTCCATGTTATCTTAATGTCAATCCGAGTATTAACTCTCCCAGCATAAGTTATTGTGACATGCCCCGAACGGTCATCCGGATTTAAAGAAAAGTAGTCCCAGTCAAAATAAGATTTGTCAAATGCATCATATGCTTGAATTTTTATGGAATGAAATGTCATAGGAAGTGGTAGAGGTACATCAGAAATTTCGACGGGAATAGTTTTGGGACCATCCCACTCAAGATATAATGGGCATGCATACTCTGAGCAGTGTATAAGATCAAGCTTGGCATAAGCATAGAATTTGCCATCCTCAGCCGTTCCAGAGGCTGTGTAAATGTGTCCGGCATCACCTACTTGAAGGTGCAAGGTTATGGTGATGTCTTTGAAATATACTACCTGTTCTGGGCTTATTTCCTTTTGGTTAGTAGGTTCTGCTACTGTCATTTGGGCAGTCCCCACCAAAACCAACACTAACAACCCCAACAGTAAACCTAAGAGTTTTCTCCTCATTGAGAGACCCCCTTTACAAACTTCTTGTATTATAGCATAATGTTTTATGTTTTCAAATCTTATAAATTTTTTCTTCAAGTTGTAAATATTATCATGATAAGCAGTTAAGGTTAAGTTTTTGGCAGTAGAAAAAGAAGGAGAAGAGGACTGAAACCATCATATACTGAGCGGTTTCAGCATTAAACTTCTCGCAGAAACAGAACCCTATACACCGTCAAAATTTGACGTCCTCTGAAATCACCACAATGCTCTTGTATGCAAAAATATTAAAATATCTTCGTCTACTAATAGCATTAGGGAGTTAATGGCTAATTTACGCAATAAAAGCTCACCGCTTAACTAAACGCTATGACTCAACATTAGCACTCGACTCTTTAAGCTTTAGCGTAGGGCAAAATAGGATAATTGGACTAATAGGATCAAATGGGGGCTGGAAAGACGACTTTAATAAAAATTTTAACTACTCAGCTCAAGCCTACATCAGGGAAAGCCTACGTTCTGGGCCATGAAGTGGGAAAGGGGAGCACTGAAATAAGGAAGAGAATTTCCCTTCTACCTCAGGAGGTCAAAGCCCACTTCTACACCCTCACACCTTTTGAGTATATCTACCACTACCTTAGAATGCGCGGGCTGAAGAGGCAAGAGGCAAAAGAAAAAGCCCGTGAAGCTATAAGAGAATTCAACATAAGCTATGCCGACAAGCCAATGGTAGAGCTCTCGGGCGGGATGGTTAGAAAAGCGCTGGTTGCTATGGTCCTTTCCTTCGACGCTGAGCTGTACTTCTTGGACGAGCCTACAGTCGGCTTAGACCCCTCGGCGAGGTTCGAACTCTGGCAGATTTTAAGAGAGAAAACCAAAAGTTCAACGATTTTTCTGACCAGTCATTATATAGATGAGGTCTCAAAGGTCTGCGACGAGGTAATTCTGCTTGACAAGCGGATACTGCTCCAGGGGGAGCCCGAGGATATCGTAAAGCACTACTTGCCGCGCTTTAGGAAGAAAGTTGTGCTGTTTGAGTACGCGGACGTAGGAGAATATGCTGTCAAAAAAGCAGGGAAATACACTTTTGTTTATCCGGAAAGCGAAAGCGAGCTTGAAGAACTCACAGAATCGCTCATCTCCAGAGGAGTGCCCTTCAAAATTGAAGAACTTACAATTGAAGACCTGTTCCTGCTGGGGTGGTCTGATGATTAGCGTAATCGAGTACTACGCCAAGGCCCTCACGAAGAGCAGGGCTTCCCTTATAAGCTTCGCCATTAGACCACTCTCTTTTATCTTTCTCTTAACCGTCGTGAGCGGTGGAAAGCTTTTCCCAACGGCACTCATTGGGGGAATGATTAGCTTTGTCACAGGCATTGGAATAGCTGACTTGACCATAGAGATAGCAGAAATGAAGACGCGCTCAAAGTTTTATGATGTACTCTCGACCCCCAGTGCATTCGCTGAAACTCGGCCTTAGAATTTCAGTAGGGATGAGCATTCCCGCGTTGCCTTACTTGGTTGTTCTCATTGCTACCTTAACCTGCGTGAGGGGACTTTCTCTCTCGGGAATAGTTCAAATAATCCTTCTCTTAGTGTTTTTATGGCTTTGGAGTGTTTTCGTTGGACTCTACATAAGTGTGAAGCTCAAGGAGCCGATAGTTATAATGAGAGTTTCGAACATCACCCTAACAGCTTTAACGGTCTTCGCCCCAGTTTACTATCCCATTGAAGTTCTTCCAAACTTTGCCCACAAAATTATTCTCTTTTTACCGACGACAAGCTGTGCATACCTAATTCACTCACTTTATGAGCCATTAAGTGAGTGGAAAATCGCTTTAACGAGCTTAACATTTTGGTCTTTAGGGATCGGGGTTTTCAAAGAAGAATTGACGCTAGAGGGCACAACACGGCATTTTTGATATATCTCCTTTGAAGGAAAGTGCGGCAAGCTTTATTGCCTCGCTCATCGTCGGGAAGACGTGAAGAGTGTCTATAACCTCATCTATAGTCATTCTGTTCCTAATTATCACAGCGGCCTCATGGATCATCTCAGCGGCGTTGTAAGCTAAGATATGAACCCCAAGGATTTCCTTCGTTTTTGCATCAACGACCATTTTTATCAGGCCCTTTTCTTCACCCAGGATCAATGCCTTTGGGACGTTCGAGATCTCTACCGTTCTGCATGAGCATCTTGTAATCCTTTGAGCTTCTCCATCAGTCAATCCAACGCTTGCAAGCTGTGGATCAGTGAATACAACCTCTGGAACAACTCTATAGTCAATTTTAATATTCTTGCCCTCTAACGCGTTTGTTGCTGCAGTAAACCCCTCCTTAGCGGCAACCGTTTCCAACATAGGTTCGCCTACCACATCTCCAGCTGCGTAAATGTTTTTGCCTGCTTTCAGCGTTTCATCCACAACCACCTTTTCGTTGGTTTTCACATTAGTGTTCTCAAGGCCCAAACCGTGAGTATTTGGACTCCTCCCAGTCGCGAAGAAAACGTACTGTCCTTCAAACACCTTCTCTTTTCCCCCTCACTTCAGCATGGACTCTAACTCCCTCTCCAGCTCTTTCAAGGCGTCTTATCTTCACGGAAGTGTTTATATTGACCCCCTCCTCACCTAGAATGTCCTCAAGCTCTATTGCCAGTTCAGGCTCAGCTGTGGGCATTATCCTTATGCTTCTCTGCAGAAGAGTTACCTCGCTCCCGGCCCTCGCAAAGATCTGGGCGAATTATAAGGCTTGGGCTCTCCCACCGATGATTACAACTGAGTCGGGAGCCTTTTCAAGTTCAAGTGCCTCAATATGGGTCAGAATTCTGTTCTTAACGTCTTCAACACCGTCTATAGTTAAAATTCTTGGCTTTGCACCCGTTGCTATGAGAGCTTTCTTAAATTTAATCTCCCTACCATCTACTACAATTCTATGATTCGACTTAAACCTTCCTGAACCGTTGATATAGTCAACGTGCTCTAGACTCTCCAGAACTTTCTCATACTTCTCTCTCCTTAGCTTTTTTACGAGTTCATCCTTTCCGTCCAGCAGTTTTCTAAAGTCAAACTCCTTAAGGGTGAAGCCTAAGCCGGAGTAATGATTCACTAACGCCCTTTTCTTAAGTTCTAGGGCGGTTAGGAGATACTTAGTAGGAACACAGCCAACGTTTACACACGTCCCTCCAATCGGGCCTCGGTTGACCATGAGAGTCTTTACATCAAGCTCATCCGCTTTTAAAGCCGCAGCAAAGCCCGCCGCTCCGCCTCCAATAATAACAAAATCGTATTCGTTCATCATGTTGTACCTCCACTAACAAAAAATCTGATTCTAGTGCACCAAAAGATTAAGGGCGAAAAAGATCAGTGGCAGCATCCATGTCTTCTGTGGCCATGTTCGTGGGAATGCTTTCCATGTTCGTGTTCCATCTCTTCCCCTTTAATGTATTCTTCCGGGTTAGCTTCAAATTCAGCCTTGCATTCAGGGGAGCAGAAGTAGTAAACTTTGCCATTATATACTGCTTTAAGTTCAGTTCCTTCACTAACTTCCATTCTACATACCGGATCAATGGGCATTTACTCCACCTCAACTTCGTAGCCGTATCGCTCTATTGCCCTTACAATGTCTTCAAGCCTTGTCTTTTCAGGATCGAACTCAACAACGGCAGTCTTCTTCTCAAGGCTGATCTCTCCCTTAGCTCCAACACTCTCAATTGCCTTGCTTATCCTCATAACGCAGTGCTGGCAGCTCATATTAGGTATTTTCAATATAGCTTTCATCATTTTGCCATCACCAGAATTACCTTAGAATAGAACATTTATTGCCCTTATCTTTTTCAAAGTGGGAAAAGTAATCAAAAAAGTTTTAAAAATTGAAATTACAGGGACTCGATAATTTTGATAACCCTTTCCTCCATGGGCTTCATGAGCTTAACTACTTCTTCCCCTGCTATCTTCCATGCCACACTGGGCAAAGTAACGCCGAGGTAGTTTCCGTCCTCTCTGCGGTAGCCAAAGCCCGTGCAGGGGAGCAAAGCCCCTATATTTGGGTCTATCTTCACAAGCTCTGCCACGAGCTCTTTGTCACATATGAATAGGAGATGATAGTCCGCGACAATGCCGTCCTCTCTTTCCACTATCGCCACAGGAATCCTTTCCCCTATGAGAAGGAAACCTTCCTCTTCAAGCCTCTTCTTGAAGCGCTCCCATAGGAAGTCAAGGTCTTCCTCGAACTTTCTCACGTAATAAAACACTCTCACACCTCCAGGAACATCTTTTTGTCGCTCGTCTCGACCATTATGCACTTTTCAAAACTGTATTCCACCCCTACTTTCTCTAAAAATTCCCTTATCTCCTCACTCTCGGCTCCAGGCTGGAACCAGAGTTTTTTGAAGCCTGCTTCAACAGCCTCCTTCGCCACCTGCAAACCTACTTTAGGTGGAACTACAAAGACTATGACATCTACATCCCTTGGGAGCTCTTTGATGCTTTTGTAGCACTTCACGCCTTCAATCTCATCGTAATTCGGATTCACTGGAAGGACTTCAAAGCCTTTGCTGAGGAGATCCTTCAATATTATATTCCCATACTTAGCAGGGTTTTTGCTTGCTCCAACGAGAGCTATCCTCTTGAATTCTTTCACATTCATTTTCCTCACCAAGCTTGAATTACGGTTCACCCTTTTTATACGTTTTTGGACAAAAATGGATAAAAGAGGATCATCCAGTGCTTTTTAATCTGGAATTCCTTGGAGCTAAGGAAGGTTCTTTGCCATATGCCCTCAAGACAAGATAGAGAGCCACTATAAGGTAGCCGAACTGAACTATCACCCTTCCCCACTCCATCTTCACTGAGTAGCCGAAGAGCACCGCGAAGATTGAACCAATAGCTCCCTTGTGGTGGAACACGCTCTCCTTGGGAATGCCGAGGTCGTAGGCAGGTTCTTCAATAAAGCCTAGGTGCATTCCCTCTTCCTCAGCCCACTCTATGAGCTCGTGGGTTCCGTAGCCGGCTAATCCAGCGGCAACAAACACGAGCAGTATAGAACTGTAGTAGAAGAACGTCCTCAGGTTTATTCTCATTCCTACCCCATAGATTAGGTATGCTAAAACCAAAGCGCTGATGACACCACCTATAAGCCCCGCTAAAGTTCCTCCCAAGTCCTGGGTGGCGAAAGGCGTAAGGAATAGCACCGTCTCAAGACCCTCCCTGAAAACTACTATGAAGGTGAATCCTATTAAAGCGAAGGGGTTTATGGCCTTGCTTACCTTGCTTTCTATTTCGGCTTTAATATTCCTTCCTTTGGTGGCCATCCAGTAGATCATGCTCGTTAGCACTATAACAGCCAAGTAAGAGGCAACTCCTTCAAAGAGCTCCTTCTCCTCAAGCCCCCCGTAGATTTTCAAGATCGCACCGCCGAGGATCACGCTGGCGAGCACGGAAAGGCCGACCCCAGTCCACACGTCCTTGATCTGCTTTTCCCTTCCGGTACGCTTGAGGTATGCGATTATGATGGCCACGATTATGGCCGCCTCAAGTGCTTCCCTAAACGTGATGAGGAACGCTCCAACATTCATTCTTCCACCTCCAAATTCTTAGGCTAACCTAAAATAAATCGGGTGGCTTATTAATTTTACCTTTGCCAAATTGAAATCTCTGACTCTTGGTTAGGAATTTCCCAGGAGCTTTATTGAACATGATGTTTGTCAAACCTTTGAGGTTTGATTAATGAAGTACAAACAAGCGATTCTCGTACAGAATATATGTTTTCGAACCCTACTCATCCTTGGCCCTTCAAAAGTGCAGAATTGGGGAGGTATAATTTCAAAGTGGAAAAGTGTAGCAGATATTAACCCCACGTATAGTCAAAGGCGCAATTTCGTAGAAGGTGCAAAAGTTTAAAGGCTGACTGCTCCCCGCCGTGAAGGACGAGGCTTTCGAAAGAAAAATGTAAAAAGTAAATAAAAGCAAACTGTGCTCACAGGAGCTCTTCAACGAGGGTTATTACGTTGCTCCTCGCCTTTGACTTTAGCTTCTCTAAGTGGTCGCTCAAGGCTTCTCCGATGCCGTGCACGAAAAGCCTCAGAGCCTCTTCTCTGCTTAATCCTCTAGACTGTAAGTAGAAGAGGGCATCCTCATCGAACTGGGCAACGCTTGATGAGTGGGATGCGTTCTCTATCTCTCCAGTATCCACTTCAAGCATCGGCACGCTGACGCCGAGGGAGCCCTCATCCATTATGATGACATGGGAGCTGACCTCACTCGATGAACCTTTGGCCTTCTCGAAAACCTTCGCCACGCCTCTGTGCACGACCCATCCTCCCCTGTAGGAGTAGCCGTTCACCCTCGTCTCGCTTTTGCTTCCTTCTCCATACTGGAGGACGTTGGTGAGATAATCAACTGCCGAGCCTATCCCTATGGGAATTCCCCTTAGGATAAGCTCACTCCCAGTGCCTTCAAGAGAGTAGTCCTCCCTGTGATGGCTCATCTTTCCGCCCTTAACTACCGTGAAAGCCCTGACTTTCGATCCATCGCCGAGTGTAGCCCTGAGGAGGTAGTGTGACAGAGCCTTGTGGTTCCCAACGGTCAGGATTTCCGCTTCGGCGTTTTTGAGCCTCAGTTCGACCACAAGGGACTTTGTACCGTTTTCAGAGAGATCGTAGATTATTATGGGTGCATTGGCGTTTTCCACTTCGATGCTGAGGTGGTGGCTTATGAAGGCGTTTTCAGAAAGATGTGAAACTATTACAAAGGGCTCAAGCAGGTTCTTGGTTATCCTAAGCCGGTAAGCTTTTTTGAGAGCATAGAAATGGAAGCCCAGAATCCTCGACTCCTCCGGTTGGGAAAGACCGAGCGTGCCTTCCGCAAGCTCAACGCCCTCTGGAAGGTCAAACTTTGACTCGCTTCCGGAGAAAATCACATTGGCATTGATTCCCACATCTTCACCCTTCGCTTCGGTCGGGAGCTTGAGGGGCGAGTTTTCTTCAAAGAGATTCCATTTCGTGTAGCTCTTTATTGTAGGGCTGTCACCATACTTCTGGTAGGTGAGCTTTTCAAGGACTTCCAGGGTTATTTTCGGCATATTAAAGTGCCCGCTGGGGAATCCAGAAGAACACATCATCCAACACCCCCAACCTCGCTGAATTCGAGCTCTATGACTTTCTTGAGAACCTCCACATACTCGAACGGCAACCCCTCAAGAATCTCGCTGATAAAACCGAGTACTATGAGGCTCTTGGCTTCTTCCTCTTTTATACCTCTTGAGTTGAGGTAAAAGAGCTTGTCCTCGCTGAGCCTTCCGGTTGTTGCCTCGTGGATTATGCTTGCTGAAGGCTCGTCGTTCTGGTTGTGCGGGTAGGTATAAGCCTTGCTCTTCTCGTCGAGGATGAGAGAATCACATGAGACTGTGGCGGTCGAGTTCTTTGCACCTTTTGCTATCCTCACGAGACCGCGGTAGATGTTTATTCCACCATTGGCGCTTATGCTCTTGGAGACTATCTTCGAACTGGTGTTTGGAGCGAGGTGCCAAGTTTTAGCCCCAGTGTCCTTGAGGTAAGGCCCGTTGCTGAGCGAGACCACGTATTGGGCTGTCCTCGCACCTTCACCCTTGAGGACGCTCGATGGGTAAGTGTAGGTTATGTGACTCCCTATGCTCCCTTCAATCCACTCTACGTAGGCGTTCTCTTCTATTATGGCGCGCTTGTTGTTGAAGTTGATGACGTTCCTGCTCCAGTTCTGTATTGTGGTGAACTTCACCGTGGCGTTTTTGTGGGCATAGATTTCCACCATACCGTCGTGGAAGGAGAATCCCTTGTACATTGGGGCGCTACAGCCCTCTATGAAGTGAACGTAGCTTCCCTCGTCAGCTATAAGGAGGGTGTGCTCAAACTGCCCCTCAAGGGCAGACCCTATAACAAAGAACGCTTCTATCGGGAAGGGAACTCTAACGCCTTTTGGAATGTAGACGAAGGCCCCACCGCTCCAGAGCGCGTGGTGGAGAGCTGAGAACTTGTGATCTCCCGGCGGGAAGACTTTTCCGAAATACCTCTTGACCAGGTCGGGGTACCTCTTTACGGCCTCCTCCATTGGGAGCATGATAATGCCCTTCTTTTCGAACTCCTCTTTGAGCTGGGAGTAGACGCTCTCGCTGTCAAAAACAGCTGTAAGGCCAGAGAGGAACTTCTTCTCTATCTCCGGGATGTTGAGCCTCTCGAATGTTCTTCTAATGTTTTCGGGCAGATCGTCCCAGTCCTTTACTTCTCTCTCAAGCTCCGGCTTGGAGTAGAGGGAGAAACTCTCAAGGTCAAGCTCTTCTATTCCCACTACCCATTTTGGCATGGGGAGCTTTTCAAAAAGCTCCAGAGCTTTTAGCCTGTGCCTAAGCATCCACTCCGGCTCGTTCTTTATTCTCGAGAGCTCCTCTACAGTTTCTCGGCTTATCTTCCCTTTAAGTTCGATTTCCTTGGGATATGGGACGGCGGTGCCGAGTATTTCTTCGAGGGAACCGGCCTTTAATATTTCTTCAAGCTTGGAGTGCTCGCTCATAACTCCTCCACCGCCGCAAAACCCTTCTCCTCTATCATTTTTACCAGCTCAACTCCATCTGATGCCACTATCTTTCCTTCCTTGATAACGTGAACTCTGTTTGGCTTAAGGTGTTCGAGGATTCTTCCGTAGTGAGTTATCAGCAGAACGGACGTGCCCTCTTCATGGAGCTTGTTTATGACACTCGCTATCATCTTCAGGGAATCAACGTCAACTCCGCTGTCTGGCTCATCCAGGATGAGGAGCTTCGGCTTCACAAGATAAGCCTGGAGCATCTCGAGCTTTTTCCTCTCTCCACCAGAGAATCCAACGTTTAAAAACCTCGCGAGCATTGATTCGTCAAGCCCAAGCTCTTGAACGGCATTAAAGATGAGCTCGTAAGCCTGTATCTCGTCCAGGCCCTTGAGGTTTTTCAAAACCCTCTGCAGAAACTGAATCACCTTGACGCCTTCCACTTCTATCGGGTGCTGAAAGCTTAGAAAAATTCCTCTTTTAGCTCTTTCTTCGGGAGGCAGATTGGTTATATCTTCTCCCTCGAAGAGTATTCTTCCGTCTATAACCTGATATCTAGGATGGCCCGCTATGGTTAGAGCAAGGGTGGATTTTCCGCTCCCGTTTGGTCCCATCACGACATGAAGTTCTCCCTTATCAACGGTGAGAGAAATGCCCTTTAGGATTTCTTTGTCTTCCACTTTGACCCTTAAGTTATCCACTTTCAACATGACCATCACCGTCCATTATCGGTACATTTTTGGGTAAGGAAAAATGCTTTTAAAAGTTTTCTACACAGAAGTGAGTAATTTGGGCTTGAAAGAACACCGAATGAAATCTAAACGAATTCCCGGAGATTAGAGAAGATATCTAGAATGAAAGAAAGGAGCAAAAGGAGAACGAAATTACTCCCCGCCCTGCATTAAGATAGTCGGGAGCTTTGGAGCTCTTGCAGCTAATTCTGTATCGAGCATGAATATAATCTGCGGGCTGTCCTTTGCGAACTTTAGCTTATCGAGTATTTTCTTTACGCTTGCCTCTTCCTCAATCTGCTCGTTGATGAACCACTCTAAGAACGCCCTTGTCGGATAGTCCTTCTCCTCTTCTGCGAGTGCGGCAATCTCGTGAATTGACTTGCTTATGAACTTTTCATGCTCATAAGCTGCTTCAAAAGCGTCTATTGGACTCTCCCACTCCTTTGGGGGCTTTGGAATCTCACTAAGCTCAACTCTCCCATTCCGGTCGTAGATATAGTTGTAGAACCTCAATGCGTGGCCCATTTCTTCCTCGGCTTGGGCCTTCATCCAGTTGGCAAAGCCCTCAAGGTTCAGATCGTCAAAATAGGCGGCCATGGCAAAGTAGAGATAGGCCGAGTACAGCTCCTTGTTGAGCTGCTCATTCAGGGCTTTTAACATTTTTTCGCTTAGCATGTTCATCACCAAATTGATTTGGTTTTCCAACTATTTAAGTATTTGGTTCAAATTATTCCTTCTTTTTTCAATTCGTTCCTGATTTTCTCGAATTCCTCTAATTTGCCCTGTGTGACAACTCTTTCAGGTCTGAAGGGGCAGTCACAGTATGGGTATTCAAGGAAGGCATCGTAGGTGCCGATTTTCCTTGCTATGGCAACTATCTCCTCTTTGTCAAATCCCAGAAGAGGCCTGTGAACTGGAAAATCCACGCTCATAGTCTCAAAGTAGAGATTCGTTAGGGTTTGAGAGGCAACCTGACCAAGGGAATCTCCCGTTACTATTCCGAGGGCGCCCTTTTCTTTCGCTATCTCAGCCGCCCTCCTCAGCATGGCAACTTTACAGACCACACATGTCCATTCTCTTCTGTGGAGCTTGTTCAAAGTGACGACGTAGGGTTTGAGAATCTCGAAGTGGTTTTCCACAATGAGCTCTATCGGCTCCGGGGAATAATCATTAAGGATATCCACCACTTTTTCGACAACTTTCTTTGCGTTCTTTCCCTGGTCAAAGTGAACCGCAACTACCTCCGCTCCGCGCTTGAGCATTAAAAAAGCTGCCACCGGTGAGTCTATTCCTCCGCTCAAGAGAACAACAACTTTTCCCTGCGTTCCGACAGGTAACCCGCCAACGCCCCTAATTTTCTCAAAGAAAACGTAAGCCTTCCCATTTATTATTTCAATCCCTATCACGAGCTCGGGATTTTCCAAATCCACCTTCCAGCCAAATTCCTTAACAACAAAAGCACCTAGCTCCTTATTAACCTCCACTGAAGTTTTCAAGAAAGTTTTATCCAGTCGCTGGGTTTCAACCTTGAAGCTCTTTACATTAAACCCTCTAAGGGCCTCCCTGAGATACGCTGGCACTTCATCGTAGTCCATAACCCTTGCTGGGGATACCGAAACGACTCCGGGGACTTTGGCGATTATCTTGGTTGCTTCATCAGGAGCGTCAACCAGAATCCTTCCCCTTATTACCTTAGCTGTCCCTTCTATCCCCTTTCTTCTGAGGACTTTCTCGATGTTTTCAGCCAGTTTCCTCTCAAAATCCCTTCTTTTTCCGCCTTTTATAGCTATCTCGCCGTACCTTACGATTATCACTTCAACCACCCAGGTATCTTGCAAAGATATTCTTTGCTTCTCTCTCTTCTTCAGCTCCCCTTATTACCATTCTCCCGCTTTTGAAGATCAGTATTTCATAGTCCTCATCCTCGAACTGAATGAACTGGGGAGTTTTTAGGTATTCAATGCCGAGCTTTTCGAGTTGTTTTCCAAGCTCGTCGAAATTAACATCCATTTTTTCCGGAGGAGTTACCTGAATCGAGCCATCGCAAAGCCTTTCTATTTTAATTTTCTTCTCTAGGAAAGTGAGCTCTTTCCTTACACATGCTGGACAGTCCTCTCTCCTCGGCATCTCAACTTTTTCAAAATCAAGGCTCTTTGTATCGAAGAATATGAGTTCGCTTTTGACCTCTTCTCCCAGCAAAATCTTTGCTGCAATGCCAACAGCTATTGACGCTGCCAAAGGCGGTACATAGCTCATGATTCCAGCTATTGCACAGGTGGGCATGGGCCTTGAGGGCAATTTTGGCATAAAACACCTAAAACATGCAGTTTTACCGGGGATTATTGGCATTATGTTCCCGTATGTGGCTAAAACCCCAACATAAATCCACGGTTTGTTGTTTTTGATTGCGTAATCGTTTATAACTTGTCTCGTGTAGATGTTGTCGGTTCCATCTATTATCAGGTCAGCTTCATCGAGAAGGTTAACTGTTGAGGGGTTCAAATCTTCAAAGTAGCCTTTAACCCCAAACTTTTCCTTTAACGCATCTACCTTCGGCTTCCCGAGATCTTCCTTCGTGTAGACCGTCCTCGGCAGGTCGCTCTCGTCAACGAAATCCCTGTCTATAACGATTATCTCTCCAACACCGAGCTTGTGGAGGAAATAAACTTCCCAACTCCCTAAAGCTCCCGCTCCTACAACCGCCACTTTGCTCTCGCTCAGCTTTCTCTGCCCTTCAATACCTATAATGGGGAAATGTCTCGAAAAGTCCATCATTTCTCTCACCGAAAAAAGTAGGGAAAGCGGTTTATGAATTTAATTGTTTCAAAATTAAAGCTCCTTGAGAAGCTTGTATATCACCGAGAAATCCAGTTCTTCAAGGTCTCTTTCAAAGGCAAGTCTGTAGAGCTCCCTGACCAGGGCGTTCATCGGTGTTGCCTTTTTCGCGCTGACAGCAAGCTCGTGGGTGTAGGAGAGGTCTTTCACAAGGTTTCTGACGGAGAAGTGCGTCGAGTAGTCCTCCTTGAGGAGCTTCTCCTTTTTCGCTTTCAGCACCACCGAGTTGCCCGCTCCGCTCTCAAGGACTTCTATCAGCTCCTCTTTTGGAATTCCTGCCTTTTCTCCAAGGGAGATAGCTTCACCCAGAGCCGCCATGAACGCTCCGAGAACGAAGTTGTTTATCAGCTTGAGCTTCGTTGCCTTCCCGGGCTCCTCAAAGTGGAATATCTTCTTACCGAGCAGCCGGAGGTATGGGAGAGCCCTCTCATACGCTCCCTTCTCACCGCTTACAAGGATAGTTAATTGACCATTTCTAGCCGGAATGACACTCCCAATCACCGGGCTTTCGAGGTAAGATGCCCCGGCGTTCCTGTAAAGTTCGTGGAACTCTAGGACTTTTTCAGGGTGGTTCGTGGTGGTATCTATTATCACCTTTCCGCTTAAGTTGGACTTCAAAAGCCTCTGGGAGACCTCCCACACAGCGTTGCTGTCGTAGAGCGAGAGGAAAATCACATCTGCCTTCTCGGCAACCTCCTCTGGTGTTCTGGCGACATTCGTGAAACCCTTTGCTTTCTCTATTGTCCTGTTCCAGACGATAAGCTCGTACTCCTCCGAGAGTCTCTCAGCCATTGCCCTTCCAATATGTCCAAGGCCAATCCATCCTATCATACCCAATCACCTAAGAACGAAATTTTCCAGGGATTTTTATAACCATTGCGTCAAATGAATGGGCTTTGAGATGGAAAAAGTAACCACAATAAGTTAGGAAAGAGATTCAAAATGTGGAACGTACCAGGCGTTTTAGCTCTTCTATGAGCTCCCGTATATCTTCGTCAAACGTTTTGTTAATGATGACCTTCTTGAGGAGCGGCTTTTTGCCGTAGAGCTCTTCCATCTGCTCCAAGCACTTCCCAGATCTTCCGGCACAGGTAGTGAAAAACACGACTCTCTTTATTTTGTCTCTGTTCTGAAGCAAGTACGTCCTTATTGCGGGACTCACCTTGCCGTTCCATGTTGGACCACCAAGAATCACTAGGTCGTAGTTAGAGGGGTCTTTTTCAAAGGCAATGTCCGTTGTCTTGCCCATAGTAGCATCATAACCGGCTCTAAGAAACCCAAATATCCCTCTCCGGTTCTTCCTGTCGATTATCTCATCAAGATTAGCATTCAGATCCTCTGCGATTCTCCTTGCCGCTTCTCTGGCATGTCCATCCCTTGAATAAAAAGCAACAAGGACTTTCATTTTCTCACGCTCGGAGGGTTAAGACTTTCCGCCCTGAGCCTTTCTATGCCTCAGGACATCAGAGAGAAGCTCTCCATTGATGCCAACGTTTTCAGTTTCATTCTCGTGGATAACCACGCTCACGTGGTGGACTCCATAAACCTCTCTGACCACCTCAGTAAGCCTCTTTACAAGCTCTCTTTTGGTATCTTCATCAGCTTTGGGACCCTCAACTATTATTATCGGCATTGAAATCACCGATAATTACTTGGGAGTAGCTACTAAAAAGCTTTTTTGCAGAGGGGGACAACTGCTCCGACAGTACTATATCCTCAAGCATCAAGCTTAAAAGGAAGTGAAGTATCTTTTATACTGTGCGTTGTTGCCGAATAGAACTAACTAAAAGCTGAATTAAGTTTTGCAAAATGATAACCGTTCTCTAAACCGCAACGAAAGGTCCTGCGGAAGATAACCTGAGAAATAAAGCAATAAAATGATTGGAGGGACAAAGGTGAGTGAAAAAGCCACCAAAGGAGTCCAGCTTCTGAGAGGGGATCCTAAAAAAGCCCTTGTAAGGCTTTCGATACCCATGATGATAGGCATGTCCGTCCAGACCATTTACAACCTTGCAGACGGAATATGGGTGTCGGGACTCGGTCCCGAAGCCCTCGCGGCAGTAGGCCTCTTCTTCCCAGTTTTTATGGGAATAATTGCGCTCGCCGCGGGCCTTGGGGTAGGTGCGAGTTCTGCAATAGCGAGAAGGATCGGTGCAAGGGACAAGGAAGGTGCCGACAACGTTGCCACCCACTCCGTCCTTCTCGGCCTGATTGTTGGAATTGTGATAGCCCTCACAACGTTGCCCCTGATTGATGAGATTCTCATGGCAATGGGGGCAAGGGGAAGGACCGTCGAGCTTGCCGTGGAGTATTCCCGCGTTCTCCTTGCGGGGGCAGTGGTTGTTGTCTTCAACAACGTGGGTAACGGCATCCTGAGGGGAGAAGGGGATGCAAACAGGGCAATGTATGCCATGGTTCTCGGTTCCGGCCTCAACATAGTCCTTGACCCGGTTTTCATCTACACCTTTGACTTCGGCGTCGTTGGAGCTGCCTACGCCACAATGGTCTCGATGGTGATAACCTCGCTCTTCATAGCCTACTGGCTCTTCATCAAGAAGGACACTTACGTTGATATCTCCCCGAAAGAGTTCTCCCCAAGCCGGGAAATCCTCAAGGACATCCTCCGCGTTGGGATTCCGGCTTCCCTTGCCCAGCTCACGATGTCCATAGCAATGTTCTTCCTCAACAGGATAGCAATTATGGCCGGAGGAGAGAACGGAGTCGCTGTATTTACAAGCGCGTGGCGCGTCACCATGCTCGGGATAGTCCCCATCCTCGGGATGGCTTCGGCAACTACGGCCGTTACCGGGGCGGCTTATGGGGAGAAAAACATCCAGAAGCTTGAAACAGCTTACCTGTATGCCATAAAGCTCGCCTTCATGATAGAGCTTGCCGTTGTTGCGTTCATAATGCTCTTCGCTCCACAGGTTTCATACCTGTTCACATACTCTGAGTCCGCTCTCGTGATAAAGGAGGAGCTAATAAAAGCCCTTAGGACGTTGCCCGTGTTCCTCGTGCTCACACCCTTCGGCATGATGACTTCAGCGATGTTCCAAGGAATAGGAGAAGGAGAAAAATCCCTGATACTTACGATATTCCGCACGGTTATCATGCAGATCGGGTTTGCATATCTCTTCGCAAGCTACACGGACCTCGGTCTCAGAGGAGTGTGGCTTGGTATCGTGCTCGGGAACATGACCGCGGCATTAGTCGGCTTCACCTGGGGAAGAATTAGAGTAAGGCATTTAAAAGAAACATTTGGTAGCTCATGAATCATTTTATTTTGTTCAAATTATGAAAATCCTCCCCGATTGAATTTTTCACTTTGGAAAAAATAAACCCCATAAAATCTTTATCAAAGTTTGTTATGTGATGCTTATGAAGGCAAAAGTATGCAAGTTCTGTGCAGGGGAGAAGCTTGAGGATATCGTAAATGCCCTTGAGGAGAGAGGCTTTGAAGTCAGCGTTGAGGAGTGCATCGGGCTCTGCGCAAAGTACACGTGCGGGAACATAAACATCATAGCCGGAGAGAAGGAGATTTCCGTGAAAAGCTTTGATGAGTTCCTCAAGGCCCTGGAGGGATGAGGGTGGTAAAGGCACTGGTCATCATCTCGGGCGCTGATGAAAAAGCCCTCGTAGGGTTCATGTGGGCGACCAATGCAATAAAGCACGGGTGGGTCGAGGACGTTGAGGTCGTTCTCTTCGGCCCAATAGAGAAAGCTGTGGCGGAAGGAGATGAGCGCTTTATCCCTTGGATTGAAAAGCTAAATGAATTCGGAAAACTCCCAATAGCGTGCAAAAGGATAGCAGAGCTTGAAGGATTTGAAGTTTCCCTTCAAAAATACGTCAAAGTTGAATATGTGGGAAAGATAATCGCAGAGTACTTGGAGAAAGGATACGTTCCAATGACATTTTAATGAAAAATGCTTCAAGAAAAGTCTTTTAATTATTTTTCCGGATTCTTTTGGTGGGTGAAAATGTGAGAAAACCCATTATGTTCCTGATTGTGTTTGGGACTTTCATAAGCTTAGTGAGTGCGGGTATTGTAGCTTATGGAGATTTGGAGTTTTACAGTGTCTCAAATGAGGAGGAGCTTGAGGCGTTACTTTCAGCCCATGAAGGAGAGTATTTCTTTATCTTTTACCATTCGGAGACCTGTCCAGCCTGTAATTATATGAAAACCAATGTTTTCCCGACACAAAAGGCAAAGGAAGTCTTGAGGGGCGTAAATTTGGTGTCTATTGACGTGTACAAAGGGAGAGCATTAACAAACCTTCAATATTTAGTTTACGATGAGGTTCTCGTTATTCAGCCGGACAATATGGGATATTACACTCCCAGAGAGCCCGGAGAGAGAGTAAACGTTGGAATTCCTGGGACGCCAACGATGGTAATATTCAAGGTGGAAAATGGCGAGAAAGTTCTAAAGGGCGTGGCTATCGGAGCGTTGAACCCTGACGGTTTGGAGTTTTTTGTTAAGAGGGCAATTGGAGACGAACTTAATGCCTTCGCTGGGGAAAACGCATTAACTGAAAACGTTGAAAGTGAAACACATGATAGGGAACCCCAAGATACAAAGCTCAGTCTGGCAGTGCTTCTCCCGATATTCTCGGCTGGAATTCTAAGCGTATTTTCACCCTGTGTCCTTCCCCTTATAGTTGGAACTTTTTCACTTCTCTTTGCGAAGAGAAAGGTTGAAATCGTCATAACGGGTCTCGTGGTATCTTTTTCTTTGCTTGGGGCATTGGCAGGTAGTCTGGGCTCTTACATCGCTCAGATTAGGGGGGCCTTATACCTCCTAGGGGGCATGGGTTTCATTCTGGTCGGGGCGTCGATGATAAGCGATGGCATTAACCAAAAACTTCTCAGATTCATGCCTTCTCCTGCAGATAGAATTTCGTCGAAAAATGGCTACGTTTATGACTTTCTACTGGGCTCCGCACTTGGAGCTACATGGATTGGATGTATAGCACCATACGTTGGGTTTGCCGTTATTACAGCGGCATTAAGTGGAAGCGTCTTAAAGGGAATAGTTGTCATGAGCATCTACGGGCTTGGCATGGGGCTTACCCTCTATTTAATCCTTAGCTCAAAGGATTTAGCCGAGTGGATAAATGGAAAGCTCCTGTCGAACAGACTAAGCTTAACTGTGGAGAAAAAAGCCAAATGGGAGAAGATTTTAGGGATTTTGATAATTATCTTTGGAGTTCTAATGCTCACCGAACTAACTCCCTTCAAGCTCTGGAGTGCGCTATTTGAAAAGTTCGCAAAAATTTAAGGGGGTAGTTGAATGTTCAGATACAGGAGAAAGGTTGAAATGTCCCTGAAAGAGGCTGAAGAAAAGTTAAAGGCAAAGCTTGAGGAAAAGGGCTACAAGGTTGTGCTTGAGTTTACACCAAGTGAAGTCGTTAAGGCAAAGCTCGGTGTTGAGATGGAGCCTTATAGAATCCTCTACGTCTGCAACCCGAAGAAGTTCTACGAGATGACAAAGGTGGAGTACGAAATCGGCTCCTTCGCTCCCTGCCCGGTTCTCCTCTACGAGAAGGACGGGGAGGTCTACATAGCCATAAACACCGCTGAAGATATAGTTGACGTTATCAGGGAGCCCCTTGAGGACGTTAGAAGTGTCATAGACTCTCTTTAGTTTCTTTTCCACAATTTTAATAAGGTTAAGATGCAAAATTTAATGAGGTGATTTTCATGCAAAGAGCTCTCGTGACTCTTACTCCATCTGAAAGCAAACGTTTGATTGCCAAGGCCGTTGTTGCTATGGAGGAAGTCCAAAACGCCCTCAAAAACGGGTACGTTTACATAGCAACCGGAACCACAGCCGCTTACATAGCCGAGGAAATTCTTGGCGAGAAAATTGAGAAGGAAAAATGGACGGTGGGGACGGTAAGTAAGGGGAGAACTTGTGTAACAGCCAAGAATACCTGGCCAAAACACCTTGTTCTCTACAAGGGAAAGCCCTTTGAGGGTGACCCGGTAGAGGCGCTAAAGGAGATGGGACCTGAGGACGTGTATATAAAGGGAGCAAACGCCATTGACGTCAACTGGAACGTGGCTGTTTTTGCAGCCGCTCCAGACGGGGGAACAATCGGCAGAACTTTTGGATGGACAATAACCAAGGGAGTATTAACCATAACCCCAATCAGCCTCGAGAAGTTCACTCCAACGCCTGTGGAAGTAAGCGCAAAGATAACTGGAATCCATTCATTTGACTGGGGAACAGGGCTATACTCCGCTTTGGTACCTATTCCCCACGCAATCCCTATAACCGAAGTTGAAGCCTACGAAATACTTGCCAACGTTGATGCAATCCCAATAGCCGCTGGCGGCGCTGGAGGAGCGGAAGGAAGTGTAACACTCGTCCTTGAAGGGGACGATGAAGACATGGAGAAGGCAAAAGAAATAACGAAAGCAGTTAAAGGTGAGCCCCCATTAAAGCCATACACAGAGGACTGCTCCATCTGTCCTTTTGCAAAGATCTGCGGAATTGGCACTGGAGCTTTCTGATTTTTAATATTTTGTCACGTTCTCTAACTTTTTGCCAAGTATGAAAGTGTCCTCCTTCTTTACTGCCCCTTCCGCTATCATCAGAGGGGCGTGAACCATGGCGAGCACCATACCTTCCTTAGCCTCCATCGCCCTGTGTGGGACAACTATCGTCGTTATCGGGTCTTCCTCGATGAGAAGTCCAACGCCATGAGTGTAGCCGGTTATGTAGTACTCCTTAAGGCCTTTAGAAGTGTAGATCTTCTCAATCTCCCGCTCCACCTGGGCAAATCTCACACCGGGCTTTGTATTCTCTACAGAAGTTATGTATGCTTCTTCCATAGCCGCTATGGCATTTTTTGCCCTTTCACTTATTTCTCCCACTGGAAAAGACCTAGTTATGTTTGCGTAGTAGTGGTTCCAGTCGGCGCCTATTACCACTGAGACAACACTTCCCTCCCTAATCCTAACATCTTTGAAGGGCTCTGCATGTGCCCTTGGAGTTGCTGAAACGTAGACTTTTGGCTCCTCGCTACCGTTAAGCATTAACTCTCTCACAATCTCAGCAGCAACTTCAAGCTCCGTCTTTCCAGGTTTTATCTCATCCTCCGCAACTTTCATTCCCTTCACAGCTATTTTTCCTGCCTTTCTTATATTCTCCAGCTCCCATTTGTCTTTAATCATCCTAAGCTCCATTGAAAGTCCTCTAACGTCCACAACCTCTACATCGGGGTTGAGCTTTTTAAAGAGTTCATAAAAGAGAATGTATGCGTCTCTCTCCACGCTGAACTCCATGCCAACTCTGCTGTAACCATTTCTCTTTATCCAGATAGTTACATTGGCCATGAGGTCTTCCGTTTTTTGAAACTCTATTACGTTTTCGATCCAGCTTCTCTGTTTGAAGAGTTCGGCTTCCCCTTTGGCAACGATTACGGTTGGTTCTCCCTCTTGAGGTATTAAAAGGGCTGGCCTAAGCCACTTCGTGCCGGTGAAGTAAACAAAAGTCGAGAGTGTCCTTATTACGGCACCGTCGATGTCTTCCCTCTTCAAAAGCTCCTGGAACCGGTTTATTCTTTTCTCAAATATCTTGGAATCAGGTAACATTTTCATCACCAAATCTTCTTAACAATTTGTCCATTAAAAATACTCCGACTCCTCCGATGAAAACGGCAAAGCCCGCAGAGAGCAGGACCAGTTTAGTTCCTACAAGGGCAATAAAACCACCAATAGGACTTCCAATTGACACACCAACTATGTTAAACACTTGTTGCAGACCTACAGAAGTTCCCCTAACTTCTTTAGGCACCTCCGTAACAAGCAGGGTGCTGGCGAGCATAAGACCCGAAAGCGCTATTCCAAAAGCCCCTAATGTACCAAGCAGTAGCCCGGGAGTTCTAACCACGATTCCCAGCAAAAAGGCAGAGAAAGATATTATCGATGAGTAAGCTGCAACTTTTTGAGGGCCTGCTTTTAACGTCATCTTCCCATGTATAAAGAAGAAAACCGATGCCACAATGGATGAGAACCCAAAGCCGATTCCCGTTATCATTCTGGCGGAACGTTCATCCACTAATTCTCCTTTCACGAGACTGGAGGCAAGACCCCCGACCATAATGCCCAGTGCTACATAAAGGAAAAATATCAACCAGAGGCCTGTAAAGACATTGTACTTAAACTCTCCAAGCAGTCTCCATGAGTTTACTCCCTTTTCAGAGGATCTCTCCCCCAAAGTTTCGGGCAAGGTTGTGCTTATTAGCGCAGAAAGGCCTATTATGAATGCTAAGATTGCAAATGATGCCTTGTACCCAAGCCTTGCCGTTAGAACACCTGCCGTCGCTGAACCTATTGCTATAGCAAGTGCCATGGAAGATAAAACCTTTACGATATTGTTTTTTCCTTCGCCATCTGATTCCCTCGCCATGGCAAAAAGGGCTGGAAAAACAAGGCTACCACCAAACGCATGAAGTACCCTCAGAATTGCGAGTTGGTGGTAGCTACTTACATACCCATAAAGAAAAACAACGAAAGCATCCCACATAAGACCTAAGGTGAGCGTTCTTTTTCTCCCTACGCGATCTACTAAAAGACCTGCAATGATGCTAGCTGGTATGGCGGCTATGCTGTAGAGGGCTGCTATGATACCGGCTTGAGGTAGACTTGCTCCGAGAGAAATTGCATAGAGGGCAATAATGGGCATCATAAAAGATGTATCAAGAATCCCTGCAAATGATGCAAAGGCTTGAGCAAAGTCGCGCCTCATATGTTGTCACCTTAAGTCTATCCGAGCTTTACCACGAGGAATTTCAAAGGTAAACTGCCCGCGTTCCTGACGGCATGAGGAATATTTTTTGGAAGAAAGACTAGGACGTCTTTTTTAGCTTCCTCGCTTTCCTCCCCAACCTCCACGAGGGCTTTTCCCTTTATGATGTAAATAAACGCATCAACAGGCGTTGTGTGCCTCTCTAAAGCCTCTCCTGGGTTTAAAGTGACAAGCATTACCTTTGCATTCTCCCTCTTGAGCAGGGCTCTAACGTCAGCACCGTAGGGGTTCTCTATCCTCTCAGCTTCTTCAGCTTTAACTACAAACATCTCAATCCCTCCAATCCAAAAGCCTTTTTTCACCCTCTATTTTCTTATAGGGTGCTATGTCCATCGTCATCTCAAGCGTCCCTATGTACTCGCCATGGTCGTTGAACAGCGGTACGTACTTGATGTAAACGTACTTTGGGCCGAGTCTGAGCCAGAAAGTAGCCTCTTTCTTTCTTCCCTCCTTGAAGGCCTTGAGGATTTTGTTGACGACGTAAACGCTCTTCGGCGGGTGGCAGAGCTGAACCGGCCTTCCGAGCACCGATGGTGTCCTCGTGAAAATCCTCTCTCCGGGTGAGAAGAACCTAACCCTATCGTCTTTGTCTATGAAGGTCACGTCAACAGGGAGCGCCTCAAAGATCGCCTTTAGCTCTTCTAAATTCAGATAGCCCGTTCCGAGGTCTATGTCTCCCTCACGCTTTAGCTGGGTTTTATCGAACTCTAAAGGCTGACCTCTAAGGGCCTGCTGGACTTCCTTCGGGAGGGTAAGGAGTTGTTCAACGCTCAGCTCGGGGTTTATCTCCCAGGGGTGGAGGGGCTTAACGTCCTCACCCGGATCCCACTCCGGCGGCTTTACCTTGTAGTAGCCGATTTCATCTTCCTGCATCTTTATTGCCTTCCACTCGCCCTCGCTTAAGAGAGCCTTGAGCGTTGGGTAGAAGATGTTGTTCTCCCTGAAAACCATGTCACTCAAAGCGAAGGCCGCTTCACCGGCCTTTGCCTTGAATTTCTCCACAAACTCCTCCCAGGGCATCTCCTCTCTCTTTCTCAAAAGCTCTGCAAGTTGCTTTATCATGGCCCTTATCTCGTCGTGCTTCGTCCAGAGGACTGTGGCTATGGCAGTCAGGCCTCTCCTCTCTATGTACGGGAATATCAACATCTCCTCGCGGTTGTAGTGGGTGAAGCCGACCATTCTCAAGTTGTCTACTATCTCCTCCAGAACGCCTGGGATTTCTTTACGCATACGTTCGTCTTTTGTTGTTGCCAAAGTTCTTGCATAGAGATTGAGCATCTCAGCGTCCTTCATTATTTCCTTGTTCTCCTGGTATAGGATCTTAAGTGGATGACCTTCAGGCAAATCTTTCTCTTCTAGTTCTTCGGTTCCCTTGACTGCTTCACGGAACAGCTCGACATGAAGGTCGCACATCTTGGCTATATCCCTGGCGGAAATTCCCTCCTTCACAAGCTCCTGCTCGATGAGGGGTATCTCAAGCGGAGAGATGTTGCTCAAAACTGCTCTAAACTCTTCCTTGAGCTTTTCAACGCTCTCTCCCTCGTGTATCCTGAGGAGGAGCTTCTTGAGCTGTTCCTTCTTGTATTCGCGGTTGTTCAAAAGTTCGGTCATTTCACTCACCCCTAACTTTTTTCGCCAAGAGGTCAGCTAAACTGTAAAGAGCTTCGTAATCCTCTTCTTTTGGTCTCGCATGAACATCAACACTCCCAAGTAGCTCAAAACTTGTCCCCTTCAGAATCTCCAGTATTGCATTTATGCTCCTCCCGTGCCACCCGTGGGAGCCTATTAAGACGGCATACTTTGCCGGAGGCCTTAGGGCCTTCACGAGGTAGGCGGCATAAACGGCGAGTGGATGAGCACTCCCGAGCACAGTGGGCGCTGCCAGAACTATGGCCCTTGAGTCAACGAGGTCCTTTGCGAGCTCCCCGATGTCAGCACTCACGAGGTCGTGAACCTTAACATCAATCCCCCTTGCCACGAGCAGGTCAGCCAGCTCCTTCGCCAGCTCCCTGTTGGAGCCCCACATGCTCACATAAGCTACAAGCACCTTCTCCTTAGTCTCCCCCTTCACCCAGCTTTCGCAGGCTTTTAGAATCCTCTTCGGGTTTCTGTAGATGGGGCCGTGGCTTGGGGCTATCATTTTGATCCCCAGCCCTTTGAGCTTCTCCATGGCCCTCTTAGCCATGCCCGAGAAGGGCATCATGATCTCACCGAAGTACTTCTGTGCATATTCGATTATAGAGGGAACCTCATCATCGTAAAGGCCGTGGGCAGTATGAGCACCGAAGAAGTCACATGAAAACAGCACTTTGTCCTCAACGAGATAGGTAAACATCGTCTCCGGCCAGTGAAGCCATGGAGCCTCTATAAAGCGGAGCGTTTTGCCTCCGAGGTTTACCTCATCACCGTCCTTCACGACCATTATCCTCTCATCAGGCACATTGTAGTATGCTTTCGCGAGCTCTTTTCCCTTTTCCGTTGTGGTGAGAAGAGCCTTCCCGTTGCGCTCCATTATGTAGGGTATTGCACCCGCGTGATCAGGTTCAGCATGGTTCATGACCACGTAGTCTATCTTCTCAAGGGGGAGTATCTCATTGACTTTTTCCTCAAGTTCCCTCTCAAAACCCGGGTTTACCGTGTCTATGAGAGCGCTCTTTTCATTACCGACCACAAGGTAAGCGTTGTAAGAGGTGCCTTCCGGGAGGGGGATCAGGGAATCGAATATCCTCCTATCCCAATCTTTAACACCGACCCAGTAAACTCCATCGAGGATTTTCACACTTTTCATATTATCACCTTCATGACATATGTCATATCAAATGCTTTTAAGCCTTTCTGGGCAGAAGGGCGTGTTTAGTTTCACCCCCTGTTATTTAAACAGTATTTGACTCTGAGGAGGATTTTCAGACCATAACACATTAC
>NZ_WHIZ01000069.1:0-9335 GCF_009372125.1 Thermococcus sp. 101 C5 | reverse complement strand
TGACCTGTTACTCTGATGGAAATTTGCTGGCTTTACTGTCTGTTGATCCGGCGAATAAGCATGATGTGAGTGTTGTCCGGGAAAAGTTCTGGGTGATTGTTGAGGAGTTTTCCGGCTGTTTTCTGTTTTTGGATAAGGGGTATGTTAGCAGGGAACTCGAGGAGGAGTTTTTGAGGTTTGGCGTTGTTTACACGCCAGTAAAGCGGGGGAATCAGATTAGTAATCTGGAGGAGAAGAAGTTTTACAAGTACTTGTCTGACTTTCGCAGGAGGATTGAGACTTTGTTTTCGAAGTTTTCTGAGTTTCTTCTGAGGCCGAGCAGGAGTGTTAGTTTGAGGGGGTTAGCTGTCAGGATTTTAGGGGCGATTCTGGCCGTGAATCTGGACAGATTATACAACTTCACAGGTGGTGGGAACTAGGGTTTAAATATGAATTTTCGTTCATAATTTTGAGGTGGTTCGATGAAGAGGTTTTTGAGCCTCGTGCTGTTGGGGTTAATGCTGGGCTTAGTGGTTAGCCCAGCTTTAGCAAGTGTGGAGGGTGTTCCTGAACAAACACCAACTGTTCAACAAATCCCAACATGTCCATGCTGTTCTGGGAATGTCACAAAGGATGCACAAGTTCATGAAATTAAAGGAGCAACGGCATATTTAGGAGCCGTACAGATCCTTAATTATGAGGTGATGTAGCATGGAAAAAACTGGGGGCATCATCCTTCAGCTGTTTATACTTTTATTTTTTAGTAGTGTTGTTGTTTATGCAATGATTAACTATTCCAGCTTTGCACCATTATTGTGGCTTGTTTTTTGGTTGGTTCTAGGGTATGGTATAAATAAAATTGCCTTTAGAGACATTACAAATGCAAGGGACTATTCCCGAAAGGCATATATGATAGGGTACATTTTACTTGGAATTGGTATGGTGTTTTATTTTTTGAAAGGTGGAACGTCTAAGAGCAATGCGTTTTCATTTGTGCTGGCTATCTTGCTGATGTATGCTGTTTCCCCAATATCTATAAGGTTAGTAGGGCTCGAAAATGTAAATTATATTACGGATTTAAAAGATCTTACAAGATTAATTTTAGCTGCTTTGATTTCTCTTGCTGTGGGATTAGCTGTCTCCCTGCTTGTTTTTAGTGTCATGCGTTGAACATCTTAACAAATAACAGGGTGAGAACAATGAAAAGGCTAATATTTAGTTTATTATTGTGTGCTATTGTTTTAGGGTGCATTTCTCAGAGTTATTCAGTTGAAGACATAACCTTATACTGGGCTTCCGTTAAGTCCTTTGAGGCTCAAGAAATCATCAAGATTGGCAATCAGTCCTTTGAAAGTCATGTAATTTTTGTGAAGCCTGATAAAATAATTAGGGAAGATTATGTTAACGGATCCTTAGCTCAGAAAATCATCATTGAGAATAACACTCAAAGGGTTATTACTTCAAATACCACTTTTATCCTTAATGCGACAATAACTGATGTTAATGCCTTAGACCCATTTGTGGCAATACTGAACAACCTCCAGAACTTTAACATCATGAAAAACGGCGATATTTTAATTTTGAAACCCAAAACCCCGGAAATGCTCACTTATGAAGTCAAACTTAACGGGAAACTACCAGCCAAAATCACAATAAAACAAGCAGAACAAACAATAACAATAGAATACAAAAAACTAAAGGCAACTGGTTAGAGCTGTGAGTATTTCTCGTTGTCTTTTCTCTTTCTTCATCAGCAAAAGGCTTATAATTTCTCATTTCTTAGACCCTTTTAAAAAGAAAAGGTGATTCCATGAGCATCCTCATAAAGAATGGCTACGTAATATACGGCGAGAACCTTGATGTTATCAGGGCCGATGTTTACATTGAAGGGAACAGAATTTCCAAAGTTGGGAAAAACCTCAATCTCGGAGCGGATTATGTGATTGACGCTAGGGGAAAAGTCATTTCTCCGGGATTTATAAACGCTCACACACACTCCCCAATGGTTCTCCTGAGGGGTCTTGCTGATGACCTGCCCCTTATGGAATGGCTTCAGAGCTACGTCTGGCCAATGGAAAGAAAGCTCAAGCCGGAACATATTTACTGGGGTGCCCTCCTCGGGATTATTGAGATGATAAAGAGTGGAACAACGACCTTTGTTGATATGTACTTTCACATGGAAGAGGTTGCAAAGGCCTCTGAGGAGGCTGGAATAAGAGCTTATCTGAGCTACGGCATGGTGGATCTTGGAGATGAAGAAAAGAGGAATGCTGAGATCAAAGAAACTCTCAAACTCTTGGAGTTTATCGAGAAGTTAGATTCTTCAAGGATAGAGTTCTTCTTTGGGCCCCACGCTCCTTACACCTGCTCTCCAGAGCTTTTGAAATGGGTCAGAGAAAAAGCCGATGAAAGTAAAAAGAGAATAACGATACACATAAACGAGACAAGAGATGAGGTAAAACAGATAAAGGAAAAATACGGTAAAACTCCAGTAGAGTTTTTGGACGAGTTGGGTTTCTTGAAAAGCGATGTCACAGCGGCCCATGGAGTATGGTTAACTGACAAGGAGATTGAAATTCTAGCCAAAAGGAAAGTTACGATAGTTCACAATCCTGCAAGCAACATGAAGCTTGGCAGTGGGGTAATGCCCTTGGAGAAGCTCCTTAGAGCCGGAGTTAACATAGCACTGGGCACGGATGGAGCTGCAAGCAACAACAACCTAGATATGCTCGAAGAGATAAAGCTGGCTTCTCTCCTCCACAAGGTTCACAATTTAAACCCAACCCTTGCCGATGCAAGAACAGTTTTTAAGATGGCTACCCAAAACGGAGCGAAAGCCCTCAATTTGGACGCTGGAGCCATAAAGGAAGGGGCTCTTGCAGATATTGTCGTTATTGATTTTAATAAGCCTCACCTAAGGCCGATAACCAACATAATTTCCCATATAGTGTATTCCGCCAATGGGAACGATGTTGAGACAACTATAATAGATGGGGAAATAGTCATGCTCGACGGAGAAGTTTTGACCATTGATGAAGAAAAAGCTTTGGATAAGGTTCAGAAGATAGTCGATGAGCTTCGCTAACCTTTTATCTTTTTGGTGCGTATTTTTATGCGGTGGGCATTATGGAGCTGAATTTTGGGTCTCTCACATTTAAAGTTGCCCAAGGAGATATAACCCGCTTTCCGGCTGAGGCAATTGTCAATGCTGCGAACAAATATCTCGAACACGGTGGCGGAGTTGCTTACGCAATAGCAAAAGCGGCTGCCGGGGATGTTAGGGAATACATAAGGATAAGCAAAGAAGCCATGAAAGAGCAGATTGGAAGAAACTGGATCGAGCATGGGGAAGTTGTTGTAACACCTGCAATGAAAATGGAGCAGTATGGGATTAAATACGTCATCCACACCGTTGGGCCCTACTGCGGTGGCAGATGGGATGAGGATAAGAAGGAAAAGCTCAAGAAGGCTATTCTCGGGGCGCTGAGGAAGGCGGAAGAGTTGGGGGTCAAGAGCATAGCCTTCCCGGCTATAAGTGCTGGCATCTATGGCTGTCCCTTTGAAGAGGTCGTGAAGACTTTTGTCGAGATGGTAAAGGAGTTTTCGGAAGAAGCGAAAAGCGTTAAGGAAGTTTATCTGGTGCTGTACTCTAAGAAGGATTACGAGAGGGCTTTGAAGACTTTGACGGTTTAATGTCTCTTGCTGATAAATCTAATTCTGCCGAACTAACTACTTGACTTCTTTTCCAACTTGTTTTGATTATTTGTTTGATTTAATTTGTTGAATACTTTAAACAAACTTATAGTAATAGAAAAATTTTTATAACAAGTAGCATTATCTATCAGTGGTGATACCACATGGCAAACTTTGGATTATGGTGGGTCAAGTGGAATGGAGGTGAATACGAGTCAAGAATGATAAAAGGAAGAGATGAAAATTGGCAGGGTATCCCTGCAACCATTGATAACTTTAAAGAGTTGGGGTTCAATTATGCAGTAGTTCTTGACGGTGAAGGGAAGGGCACTCCACAACAAGGATATTCATATAATGATGGATATTATGATGGAAACAAGTTTGGAAGCTGGTTAAACAGACATTTCGAGGGTGCTATTGACTATTTTGCTTCTATCCCCATATTGAATAATACAAATATCTCCAGCAAGGGTGTTAGAGGAGTGTCCTACTGGAAAGGATGGATTGATGGAGTTTTAGATTCGACTGGAGGAAATTTAAAGGGATTTTACTGGAGCCTAGAGGATGCATGGCAAGTGAGCGATGGGACAGTGTATGAGGAAGACATTGAAGAGATATCAGCTTATGTGAGAAACTTAAACAAGAAGCTTATATGGATACCCTCAGCGTGTACATTGGTACTCGAGAAAACCAATATTTTCAGTCTTGCAGGCCTCTTCGACTATGTCTTTGTACAACCTAACTACTACCAACGAGGAGCTATTGCAAGGGGAGCTAATGATTACATCCCATATACTTATGAAGTTTTTAAAGAGTGGCTAACAAAACTTGAGAATCTAAAGAATGAGAACGATGCATTCAACATCTATATAGAAATGGAGGCCGATCAAAGTTTGCTCTTTTACTATATTGATCATACACACCTAGAAGAAAACTTTAGGATTTCCCTTCTTGAATACTGCGCCCCAACATTTAGTCCAGAATGTTTAAGCCAGTACACAACTGAAGCTAAAACCATAGCATACCACTACACTAAAGCACAGAAGGATGTCTTGGGAGGTTTATATCCGAACAGAGCATATTATCTCAGCATTGACCTGAATGTTATTAGTGAAATGAATGGATTTACTAGAAGATTGGGGGATAATTATGTATAACCATTTCAGAATCTCGTTTTTAGTCTTGCTGCTTGTTCTACCCTTAGTTTCCGGTGAGACCTGTGAACCTTACGAAACATATTCGATAACCTCAATCCTGCCAGGCAATGGGTATGCATTTATTATTGTGCACCATTCTGAATGGATATGCGAGAGGGTTGCGGGGGAGGAGACACTTAGGCGTAACATGCCCTATGGGGAATACGACCTCTACTATCTTTTCAATGGAAGCAACCTGCTCTTTTTGGGAAGAAGCAATCTCCTACTAGGCGAGCCTTCAATAATGGCTGAGATTAATGGGACTTTTTATATTCTGCAGCGCAGGGAGGAAATTATTCCCTACAAAAATATTACATTGATTATCAACGGTGAAGCCCGGAACTTTACGATTACCGCCCAGAAGACCGAGACGAGGGTTTACCGCTTTGAGGGATGTGCTGACTTGGCGTGGAACTGCACGAGAGTGGAGCTTCAGAACGGCACGGTGGTGTCCAACTGCACGGAAAGCCCCGTTTTGGACTACTTCTTCGCGGAGAATAGGAGGAGTCTGGAGGGTATCAGAGGAGAAATTCATGACGGCTTCGTAACTTTTCCGAACTCAAACTACAAAATTCCCGTTTTCGAGTTTGAAAGGCATTTCTCAGACTTTTTTGAGGGCAAGGAGCTTTCCAAAGCCCTCTCTGCCCTATATGCACTGCCCGTTGATGGAGGGATTCTCATCTACTATCCTGGCGAGATTAGGGCTGAGAAAGGCAGTTTCCTTTCGGAGTTGCCACTTGTATTCTTCTATGATGGAGAGAATCTAAGACATCTTGACATGAGCACGGATATGCAAGAACTTCCGGAGTGTAATCCCAGCCAAGCTCAAACAGAAAAAAATAAGAAGGAGATATGTGGTATCGGCACTTTGCTTCTCTTAATGATCATGCCGTTGGTTCTAAAAAAGTTGCACCAAGTAAAGGACAACTAAAGGGGTAGTGAGAATGAAAGCATTTCTCTCAATTTTTTTAATTTCTTTGGTGGTTTTTTCGTCTCTATGCATAAACCGGGCTTCGACAGGCCATTCCTCTCATCCGGAACCGGCTCAGGAAGTCACGGCGTTTCTCACTGAGGCTAAGAAAAACATTAAAGAATGCAACACAACTTTAAAGAAGCCTTTAGCCCCTTGGAGCGAGCCAGAGTATTTGAACATGACCGTCCTAAATGGAACAACCCTCAAGCTGGGCGGCAAGATATACAGATACACTGTTCTGGGCATCTGGAACGTTAGTTTTTCTGGAGAGGCGAACAGTGGGGAGTACAAAATTATCTGGGAGCAACTAAAGAACCTCACAACAACCGGGGGACATGAAATTGACTTCAAAATTTACAAAGGGAGTGCAATGATAAGTTCTTTCACCTACTGGTATGTCCCATTCCAGCTGGATTCGTTCTGTGTCGTGGTTAGTTCCAAATCCATAAAACTCCCAAACGGAGATACGTTAACCTTTATCTTCATGCATGTCGAAAAAGGAGATTTGTGGATTGCTTTACTTGGGTGACGCTTAGGGCTTCAGCTTAGCCCCCCAAGGCCAGGGTGTAAAAATCACCGGTACAGTTAGATATGGCGAATGCACAGAACTAATGCTCACTTTTATTCACTAAATTTGATGTACGGGAAAGCGTATAGAGCTTAACTTTGGAATTATTCCCCATAGCCCATCCTGACAGTACCTTTTTCATGAGCTCTAGATTCACAGGAATTGAAAATCCTGTAGTGTTTGCTGAGTATCGAATAGATTTCGAATTTTAACCTGACGACCTGATTAGCTGGGGCTAAAATCCCTTTATTTTCTATCTTGGATTTTTCAATTCACACTATTGAAAATAGAAAACTATATATACGACTAATGCCTAATGCCCAATGCCCAATGGTGATGTCCTTGAAGCGGGCTGGACTCTTGGCTGGAGTGTTGGTTTTGATTTTTGTTTTTTCAGAGCTTGTTAGCGCTCTACCTCGGGCTGACGTGGACAGCTGGACGGCCATTGGTCTTTTTGTCAAGGGTCAGATTGATATAGCACATACCAAGGGGACTATCAACGATCCGCATTTTGTGGAGGAACTCACCGATCTCGTTTTGAAGAAGTTCGGCAGACAGCTTGATATTGAGATCGCTGAACATGCTAAAAACCTCACACCTGAGCAGAGGGAAACCCTTAAGCGGTTGCTGGTAAGCGATTATGTCCCCTATCTCTATCAGAAGAGCTTTTATCCCAAGAACGCTAAGGTGTTGGTTGTAAAGCCTATCAAGGTTACCTCAGTTAAGACTAATGGTAAAGTCTATGACTATTACTACGCTTCAATGAGCTCTTCGATTCCCTACCCGATCCACTGGTGGGTGCAGGTACGGGTGGATATAGATGGGGGCAGTGGAGTTGATGATGGTGGAAATGGATACAATGTTAATGGAAAGAATGACTTGTTTAAAATAGTAGTATACTATACATCCAGTAGCGTTCAGTATGAACTTCACTTTTACGACGAGGATCACCCGGATCCGTTTTGGGATGACTTGTACGACGGATACAGATGCGATCATTATCCCGGAAGAGACGATGCCTACGGATGTGAGGATATAGAAAGTATTAAAGTTGAAAATGGAGTTATAGAGTTTCCATCAACGTTCAGTGGCGACTACGATTGTCATGGGAACTACTGTGAGGAGCCACAAACCTATGCTGTGGATGGGCCCAACCATTATAGTGGCACAAGGCCTTATTCTTCAGGCGTTGCTATTTACGTGAGCAACACGTGGAACCATCTAATGGATACAATTGATTCAAACCCGTCCATGGAGAAAGTATGGTGGTACACATCATGGGATTAGTACCTTTAATACATTCCATTTTGTGGGGATAATATGAACCAAGAAAACGAAAACCTTGAAGTTTGGCTTCCCCTCCTAATAGCCTTGAGACTTGCCTTTCGTTTTTTGATTTTTCTGGATTTAGAGTTATTTCCAGTTTTCTTCTTAAATATCCCTCTGTTATCAAAAATGCCGCATGGTTTTCTGCTTCCGTATCTTCTAGGAATGTTCTTCATTGAAGTTGGCCTACTTTGGACATTAAGAAAAGAGAATTTACCGTTAAAATCCCTCTTGGTATATTTTGGTACAGCTACAGTGCTTGAATTTCCGTATGCCCAGTTTAAAGGGCTATTAACCGGGTATTTTGACGGTATATTTCTCTTTGTCCTCCCATGGTATCTCAGTGCCCTTGCGGGTTTGGTGACTTCTCTAAAATTACTTTTTAGGATGCCATGAGTGTGAGGAGAAATTATTTAGGCAACGTATGGAATCAATACTGTGGACTCTAATCCTCGTATGAGCAAGAAGGAGTGGTGTACATCATGGAGCTGAGAACCCCTTTAAAGATTCTTTTATCTTTGCTTCTCCTTTGCCATGTTATGATTATCTGGGTGATTTTTCCTCTCCTTACAGCTCTTTCCCTCTGGCAGACAGTTTTATACTTGGTTTCTGTGGTGCTTCCTTTTTACAGTGTCTATGAACTTTTTTTGAATGAGAATAGGGGAATCCCTGCATCTCTGCTATGTTTTATTCTCCTTCTCCTGTTGGATATCAATATCGGTTTCAAGGCTCTTTACTCTCTGCCTTTGATAGGGATTGGAGGGAGTATAATCCTCTGGTTTTTGGGAAAGAGCTCCGGGGGTGTACCTCATGGATCTGGATAGAACCTGGTTCTTTTTCTTACTAATGTTCAGGCTCGCCTTTCGATTCATCTCAGCTATGGATATTCTTGGAATAGTGCTCTTTTACAACGTTCCTCTTCTCATGAATCTACCCCTGCCGAGGTTCACCATCCCCGGCTACATCCTCCTCATGGGTGCTCTGGAAGTTTATCTCATAATGATACTGCGGAAGGGGTTCTTTCCGGTAAAACTTCTCTTTGCTTATTTCATCATGGCACTCGTTTTGAGTTGCCTTATGCCGCTTTAAGCGGAACTTCACTGGGATTAACACTCTTCGTTCTTCCTTGGTATTTGAGTGCACTGGTTGGGTTTATACTGGTTTTAAAACATGTCCACAACTCTCTTGGCAGAGCATAGAGGGGTATCCTCTTCACTGTTGCATTACTCAAGTCCAACTTCCCAATAATGTCCAGTTAAGATTATAACTTTCTTTCCCTTATCAAAGAACGGTGGACCCTTTGAAGAAAAAACTCTTCATAAGTGCAATTTTTCTTGCTTTTTTGGTAGTATTTACAGTGGCAAGGTGGAACAGCATTAATACTGCTCCTTCTTCAACGGCCTCTCCCAAAACCGAGAATTTTTCAGAGATAAGCTCATCCAGCCGTTCTGCCTACCAGTAAAGTGCGTGTAGGGCGTTAATTTCGTAACGGGTAGGCTTCCAGCCTCCCGTCTTCATTGGCTGGCTTTCGGGGGGAACGGAGACTCCCCACATCTTCAGGGCTTTCAAGCGAATATTCCACGAGCCAACCACATCCCTA
>NZ_WHIZ01000068.1:0-9409 GCF_009372125.1 Thermococcus sp. 101 C5 | reverse complement strand
AGTTTGAGGTTGGGTTATCTGCATGTGACTTTCGGGCCGAGGAACAGTGTTGAGCGCTGGTTTAGGACGTTGAAGGAGAGGACGAAGCGTTTCTGGAATAATTTCAGGGGTAAAGACTGGAGGAGGGTTCATAGGTTTGTTTTTCTGTTTGCCTTCTGGTATAATTTTGTCAGAATTCATTCTAGTTTTGGTGATCCGCCTGGTGATGTTACTGAATGGCTTCAGGAGGTGATGCCCCAGTTATCCTAACAGTATCCTAAGCAAAGACGAAAGGTTTATAAGCAAACCTAAATGTAAAACCCAATTGATAATAAAATTACTGGTTAAATAAGCTCAAAATCGTGATTAACCTTGAAATATACGAAAAAAGGGGAGGTAAACAGATATGAGCTGGACAACTCCAAAAAAAGCCATTTTGCTCGCTGCAAGCGCTGAGGGAGGAACAAAATTAAACGCATTTGACAACGCCTTGCTCAAAATGGGGATCGGAAACGTTAACTTAGTGAAGCTCAGCAGTGTCATTCCCGCCCACATCGAGTGGATCGACGAACTTCCCAAGAACATCCCAATAGGAATGCTTCTCCCAACAGTTTACGCTCACATAGAGAGCGACGAACCGGGAGCGACAATCAGCGCTGCCCTTGGCGTGGGAATCAGCGAGGACAACAGTGGTGGGCTTATTTATGAATACAGCGGCTACTGCACCAAGGAAGAAGCCGAGAAAATGGTAAAGAAAATGGTTGAAGAAGGCTTTAAAGTTAGAGGCTGGAAGCTTAAGGAATTCAAAGCCGCCGTTGCTGAGGTAACTGTTAAGGACAAGCCCGCTGCTGCCGTTGCAGCCGTTGTTATGCTGCCCTATTGACCCTTTCAATTTATCCTACTGTCTTTAGTGAGAAAGTTAAGGGAGGTGTTGTTGATGGAGGGAGGTGAAGGCGATGGCTCAAGTAGTCGAAACCCCAATAGGAATGCACGTTGTTTTGGATCTCTACGAATGCGATCCTCAAATACTGGACGACATAGAGAAGATAGAAGAAATACTTACCAAGGCTGCTGAAGTAGCGAATGCGACTATTATTGATAAACGCTTCCACAAGTTCTCTCCTCAGGGCGTTTCTGGTGTGGTTGTCGTTTCTGAGAGCCATATCGCAATTCACACATGGCCTGAGCATGGCTATGCTGCCGTTGATGTTTACACATGTGGGGATCACACAATGCCCCTTAAAGCGAGTGAGTATATTATCAAAGAATTAAAATGTAAGAGGCCAACCGTTGTAAAGCTCGATAGAGGGCTTCTCTTTAAGGAGTGACCTCCTTTCTTTTATTACCTCCCTTAAATCCAATTTTTTGTCAAATATTCAGCAACATAAAGGCAAAAAGTTTAAAAGACATCCAATAAGCTTTCAACCGAGGTGAGCATAATGGAATTCATTGAGTGGTATCCAAGAGGATATGGTGTGGGATTTAAAGTTGTTTCAAAAATAACGGAAGCGGAGAGCGAATATCAAAAGATAGAGCTTTATGAGACTGAGGGTTTTGGAAAACTTCTTGTAATTGATGGTACCGTCCAGCTCGTTGAACATGGTGAGAGAAGTTATCACGAGCCATTGGTTCACCCTGTCATGCTCGCCCATCCAAATCCAAAGAAAGTTCTCGTCATAGGAGGGGGAGATGGGGGAGCTTTAAGGGAAGTGCTTGAGCACAAAACCGTTGAAAAGGCAGTTATGGTGGAGATAGACGAGAAAGTTGTTGAGATTTCAATGAAATACTTGAAAATCGATGGAGGACTTCTAGAGAGAGCTCTCAAAGGAGAAGAGCCGAGAGCGGAGCTCATAATAGGAGACGGCGTCGAATACATGAAGAGCCACAAAGATCACTTTGACGTCATAATCGTAGACTCAACGGACCCCGTTGGCCCTGCAAAGTTGCTGTTCAGTGAAGAGTTCTATAGAAATGCGTACGAAGCTCTGGGAGAAAAAGGTTTGTATATTACACAAGCTGGAAGCGTTTACCTCTTCACAGACGAGCTGCTTGATGCCTACAAAAACATGAAGAAGGTCTTTGACAGGGTTTACTACTTCAGCTTCCCCGTGATAGGCTATGCCTCCCCCTGGAGCTTCCTAGTTGGGGTTAAGGGCGACGTAGATTTCACAAAAATTGATTTAGATAGAGCTAAGGACCTCAACTTGCAGTATTACGATCCAGAAAGGCACGAAACTCTGTTCCAGATGCCGAAGTACGTTAGAGAACTCCTTGAGGGCAAAGCCTGAACTTTAGAGTACTTTTTTTGCTTCTTTTTGGAAATTTTCCATAAATTCTTCCATTTTGGAGAGAATGGAATTTAAGGCTTCTTTTGGTGCTTTGGCTTTGTAGATATAACCGAGCCATCCTCTGTTTACCATCTCCCTCTCCACCAGTCCAAGTTCAAGAAGGTGCTTGAGCTTTTCCCTGACAATTCTCTCGGATAAATCAAGCTTTTTTGCAATCTGTCTTGGCGTTAGCTGCTCCTTTAAGAGAAGGGAATATATTTTAATCTCCGAGCTTGTAAGCTCGAATTTTTCAAGGGTTTTTGTGAACGCTCTCAATAGCTCCTCCATTTCCATCACTATGAAGGTTTTTCTTCATACGTATTCACAATTTAGTGAAAACACTTATAAACCTTTCTGGGAAGGTGTTGAGTGGTGATGGTATGCTAAAGGCCGTAATAAAAAACACCAGGATAGTCGATGGTAAATCGTTCATAGGAATGGGCCTGCTCGGCTTGTTAATGAACTTTAGGCATAATCCCGATTTCAAAGGTGCTATTATACTTGTAATTTCATTAATATTATATGTTGCATACGCATTTGCCATAAACAATTGTTTCGATGTTGACACCGATTTAAAAAATCCCCAAAAGAGGAACAAAAACCCAGTGGCAAGTGGGGAACTTAGCTTTAGGATGGGTATTATCTCTTCAGCCCTAATTGCAGCTCTGGGAGTGTTATTTGCGTTTTTCCTTAGTTATAGAGAGTTCATGATCTACATTTTAATGTTGTTGTTGGCTACTTTTTACTCAGCACCGCCGAGACTTAAAGCAAAGCCCATCGTAGATGTAGTATCACACGGGATATTTTTCGGAGCAATGCCCTTCATTTATGGTGCATACTTCGATGGGATTTTAACAAAGTATGAAATTGCAATAGCGATAGCTCTTCTTCTGTATTCATTCGCAATGGAGCTCAGAAACCATCTTGAGGACTATGAAAGCGATTTAAAAGCAAATTTAAAGACTACTCCAATTGTCATTGGCAAGAAATTATCTGAGAAGCTTATATTGGCGTTTTCGGGTCTTTCAATAGCTCTCCTCTTAACACTTCTCAACATCCCCTTTGGAGCCCTTGGGATAGCGATTGTAGGAGTTAGGGCGAGTTATAGACTCTTTGATGTTGTTGTCGTTTTTCTGCTACTCTTTCATGCTTTGAAAGCATTGCTGGGTGTATAGTATGAACAAAAAACGGATATTTGCTCTAATTGCACTTTTAATTTCACTTGCGTATCTATACAAGAGCATTAACCTTATCGAGCTTGAATTAGCCCTAAAAACTTCATCCCATGAGTACCTTCTTGTGGCTTTTATGCTTTCTGTTTTTACCATTATCTTATCTTCTCTTAGGTGGTATCTGTTCTTAAGAGAGGTTCAGGAAACGAGCTTCAGGAAAACTCTAAGAGCCTTTTTAAGTGGATATTATCTAATGACAATTCTCCCACCAAGTGTGGGGCATATTGCAAAAGTCAAGCTCGTTGGGGGTGATTACTTCAAAGCCCTCTCTTCTCTCCTAATTGGACTGAGCACAGAACTGGTAGTGGTCTTTTTATTTGCCCTCATTTTTATCGGCTTCTTGAAGATTGGAATCCTCGGATTAATCATTATCTTGGTTGCCCTAATCTATGAAAAGGGCATTTACAAAGCTCTTGATTCTTTATTGGGTTTTTGGGAGATTTTTGGATTAAAAGGATTGGTGTCAACCCTTAGGGGTTATTTGGAGAGAATACATAAGGGATGGAGCGGAGCAAAGGAAAACAAGGCGATTTTTCTACTCTCGTTTTTGCTTTCTGTGGTGATAATTCTCCTTCAGGTCTATGGAATCATCGTAGTTGGAAAGGCATTTAATTTGGAAATTTCAATGAAACAGGCTTTATATGGGTTTTTAATGAGCGTGCTCTTTGCTTCGGTTAGCAGTATTCCAGCGGGATTTGGGGCAAACGAGTTTGGACTTGTTCTTGGAATCGGCACCTCAACAAAAGCTACTGTAACGGCTTTTATTTATAAATTCCTCTTTCAGTACGTATACTCAATATTGGGTGCAGTTCTGTTTTATGGAGCATTAGATGAAGGTGGTGGATATGAGGGTAGCACTGGTCAGTGACTGGTATTATCCCAAAATTGGGGGAGTAGCGGCCCATATGCACAATTTGGCCATAAAGCTCAGAAAAAGAGGGCATGAAGTAGCGATAGTTACAAACAACAGAACCACCGGAAAAGAAGAGGATCTTGAGAGATATGGAATAGAACTTATAAAAATTCCCGGGATTGTGAGCCCTATTTTGGATGTAAACTTAACATATGGGCTAAAGTCCTCAGAAGAGCTCAACGAATTTCTAAAGGACTTTGATGTAATTCACTCTCACCACGCATTTACCCCCCTCGCTTTAAAAGCAGTTAAGGCCGGAAGGGCAATGGGAAAAGCCACTCTGCTCACAACACACAGCATCTCTTTTGCCCATGAATCGAAGCTCTGGGAGGCCTTAGGATTCACAATTCCTCTTTTCACAAGCTATCTAAAGTATCCCCATCGAATAATAGCAGTAAGCAAGGCTGCAAAGGCATTTATAGAGCATTTTACATCTGTTCCAATCTCAATAGTGCCAAATGGAGTTGATGATAAGCGTTTCTTCCCTGCAAAGAATAAAGACGAGATAAAAGCCAAGTTTGGACTTGAGGGTAATGTAGTGCTTTATGTAAGCAGAATGAGCTACCGAAAAGGACCTCATGTGCTTTTGAATGCATTTTCCAAAATAGAAGATGCTACTCTTGTAATGGTCGGTAACGGAGAAATGCTTCCTTTCCTAAAAGCCCAAGCTAAATTCCTTGGAATAGAAGACAGGGTTGTCTTCATGGGATATGTGCCGGATGATGTTCTCCCAGAGGTTTTTAGAATGGCAGATATCTTCGTGTTACCATCAGTATCTTCGGAAGCATTTGGTATAGTTGTCCTCGAAGCTATGGCATCGGGAGTGCCAGTTGTAGCTACAGACGTCGGTGGGATACCCGAAGTAGTTAAAGAAAATGAAGCCGGCCTCTTAGGACCTCCCGGAAACGAACTTGAGCTGAGAAAAACAATTCAAAAGCTTTTGAAGGATGAAGAACTAAGAAGGTGGTATGGGAACAATGGGAGGAAAGCTGTCGAGGAAAAGTATTCATGGGACAAGGTTGTGGTAAAAATAGAAAAGATTTATGAGGAAGTTCTCTCAAATATCCAAAGGGGAAAGGTATGAGAATGGAAGAGCTGACATGGGAAGAATTTGAAAAGGCAAAAGCCAAGGTATCTGCTATTCTTCTTCCCGTGGGCAGTGTTGAGGCTCATGGAAAGCACTTACCTTTAGGCACTGATGTCTTTGCCCCCCTTGAAATTGCAAGGAGAGTTGAAAAAAAGCTGAAGGATAAAGGAATAGAAATCCTGATAGCGCCTCCAATCTGGTATGGGCACAGCTTTGTGCTGAACGTTTATCCGGGAACCATAAACGTGAAAGCAGACAGCTTGAGGAGATACGTTAGGGATGTGATGAGTGAATTCGCAGAGGAGGGTTTTGAAAAGATAATCCTCTTAAATGGGCACGGCGGAAACGTTTATCCGCTCCTAGAGGCGAGTGAGGAAGTTGCAGAGAGCTACGACGTCGGGATTATCCTCATAAACTGGTGGATGGACTTCAGAAAAGAAATACTTGAAATATGTTCCTCCCAAGGGCACGCAGGAGAAGATGAGACCTCAGTAATGCTTGCAATAGCCCCAGAACTCGTCAAAATGGAGAAAGCAAAGGGAGAAAAGAAGAGTTCTCCAGCTAGAGTAATAAGGAGAGACATAGGGTTTGAGCTTTTCCCGGACGGAGTCAATGATAATCCCCAAGGAGCAACAAGAGAAAGGGGAGAAAAGATTTTGGAAGTAGTTAGTGATAAAATATCAGAAATCCTGGAAGGAGTGCTATGAAAGAAGTCCTAAGAGAGATCGATACAAGGATAAAAAGACTTGAGGCTGAGATAGAGCTAATAGAAAGCAGGCTGGAGTTTTTGGACAAAATCGGGGCTAGTTCCAAGTATAAACTCCTGGAAAGACAGCAGAGCGCTGGCGAAATATATATACTGTTCTTCATGCTCTGGGGCTTTATAGGGCTGGTGCTCCTCTTATACCTCAAATATAAGTATGCAGAGGTGCTGCCGTTCTCGCTAACCCCCTATATTCTTTTGATGGTTATTTTAATCCTCTTACCCGCTGTGTACTATGCAATCCCCTCCAGAAAACCCGAAGAAGAAACCCCGATGGACTACCTCAATAAAAGAGAAAGGATGGCACGCCTGCTTATAAATCGCTTTTACAAGCCTCTAAGAGAGGCCCTTGAAAAAAATGATAACGTCAAGCTAAAAGAGCTGGCGGACAGTATAAGCATGGGAGAACTCGCCAGAGCTGCTGAAGAACTCAACGAGGGCAACCCAAAAGCCATGGCATATGCCCTCTACATCTACCTTGCCAGAGATACCGTAAGCTCCGAAGAGATCCAAGAAGCATTGGCACTCGTAAAGAACAAACCTCTAAAACTGCTGCTCTCGACACTCCTGAAAGAAAGCTCGAGCAAGCAATGAAAAGTTTTTAAACTCAAGGGAAAAAGAAAGAATGACCGATGATGGCAACAGGGTAGCTACCGAATTTGATGTGGAAGCCGTTCCAGTCTGAGGTTATTCACACGGCACTAATAGGACAGGAAGTTTTGAGTCCCTAACCACCCTTTCTGCCGTGCTTCCAAGAAGGAGGTCTTTTAGAACGCTCCTACCCTTCTTGCCCATAACTATGATCGAAGAATCTTTGGCCAGGGCAGTACCTAATATAGAATGCGAGGCTATTCCAGTGAGCACCTCAGTTTTTACCGAAACGCTAAACATCTTCGCAAATTCTGTCAGCTTTGCCTTCGCGTTTTCAATGTTCTTTTCAAGATCTTCTGGCTTTCCATAATCCACTACGTGAATAATAACAGCTTCTTTGATTAGCTCCTCAAACCTCTTTGCCGCATTTACAACTTTTTCAGAACATTCGGAAAAGTCCAAAGCAATCAAGGGCCTCTTGAAAATCTCTTTACAATTTGAGAGACATTTAATTTTCTCCTCTTCCTCGTCCCATTCGTATTTTACAACCAAGACAGGTTTTTTAGTTGCCCTAACAAGGTTTGAGGCAGTGCTGCCGAGAAGCATTTGTCTTAGGATATTTTCACCTTTAGATGGGACAACAATTAAATCAACATTCTTTTCTTGGGCTATTTCAGCTATTTCAAGCGAGGGTATCCCGATTTTTACAATGGGCTCAACATCAATTCCCTTTTTTCTCATTTCTTCGGCAAGCTTATTTAGCTCCTCTTCGTCTATTCTCATGAGTTCTACTGCCTCTATATCCGTGGCTGTTATATCGACTACGTGAACCAGGTACAGCTTCTTGGCTCCGAGTTCAAAAAGCTGGGGAATGCATTCTCTGACGCCATGTATAGAAACTTCGGAAAAGTCCGTTGGAAAGAGTATTTTTTCAAACATGATACCACCTAAATATATATTGTCATGGAGGTATTTAAGCCTTTAAGAAGAAGGAAAACATTATATTTGAGATAAGCTTTACTTTATGGCGGTGATACTATGAAGAGGGTACACATTTTCGACTGGCACAAAGAGCATGCAAAGAAAGTTGAAGAGTTCGCAGGCTGGGAAATGCCCATCTGGTACTCAAGCATAAAAGAGGAACACCTTGCCGTTAGGAATGGAGTTGGAATTTTTGATGTCTCTCACATGGGAGAAATATTCTTCAGAGGGAAGGATGCGCTCAAGTTCCTTCAATACGTGACTACAAACGACATCTCCAGGCCCCCTGCGATAAGCGGAACCTATAGCTTAGTCCTCAACGAAAGGGGAGCGGTGAAAGATGAGACCCTTGTCTTCAACATGGGAAATGACACTTATATGATGGTCTGCGACAGCGATGCCTTTGAAAAGCTCTACGCATGGTTCACATCAATTAAAGGGGCAATTGAGCAGTACACAAAGCTCGACCTTGAGATAGAGAACAAGACCTATGATATGGCAATGTTCTCGATTCAGGGACCAAAAGCAAGGGATCTCGCTATGGATCTCTTTGGAATAGATATAAACCAGCTCTGGTGGTTCCAGGCCAAGGAAGTCGAGCTTGATGGAATCAAGATGCTCCTCTCAAGAAGCGGTTACACTGGAGAGAACGGTTTTGAGGTTTATTTTGAGGACGCAAACCCATACCATCCAAACCCGGAGAAGAGAGGAAAGCCAGAGAAAGCCCTATACGTATGGGAAAAGATTCTCGAGGTCGGGCAAAAGTACGGCATAAAGCCCGCTGGACTTGGCGCTAGGGATACCCTAAGGCTTGAGGCAGGTTACACCCTCTACGGCAACGAAACGAAAGAGCTCCAGCTCTTGAGCACCGACATAGATGAAGTCACTCCACTACAGGCAAACCTTGAGTTTGCAATCTTCTGGGATAAGGAGTTTATAGGAAAAGAAGCACTGCTCAAGCAGAAGGAGAGGGGACTCCCAAGCAAGATGGTGCACTTCAAGATGGTTGATAAGGGAATACCAAGAGCGGGCTACAAGGTATATGCAGAGGGCAAAGAAATTGGAGAAGTTACAAGCGGAACGCTTTCTCCGCTCCTTGGAATAGGCATAGGTATAGCGTTCGTTAAGCCAGAATACGCAAAGCCCGGAGTGGAGATAGAAATCGACATAAGAGGGGACAAAAAGAAGGCAGTAACTGTCGCTCCTCCATTCTATGACCCCAAGAAATACGGAGCGTTCAGAGAGGAGTGATCTTCTATTTCTTTCCTATTATTATTCCCCCAACTATGAGGATTAAGCCAGCTATAGTTGATGGTGCTATTTCTTCTCCCACCAGGAAATGAATAAACACGAGGGACAAAAAGGGGACAAGATAGGCTAAGTTTGACGCAAAGGAGACATCACTTTCAATTGCTTTATACCATAATAAGAACGTCACCCCCATCTCAAAGAGCCCCACGTGAACTACCCCGTCCGCAAGGACGGGGCTTCGTGAGGAGTTAAGCCACCCCAAGGTAGCCTAACCCTCACAGGCCG
>NZ_WHIZ01000067.1:0-9916 GCF_009372125.1 Thermococcus sp. 101 C5 | reverse complement strand
TGACCTGTTACTCTGATGGAAATTTGCTGGCTTTACTGTCTGTTGATCCGGCGAATAAGCATGATGTGAGTGTTGTCCGGGAAAAGTTCTGGGTGATTGTTGAGGAGTTTTCCGGCTGTTTTCTGTTTTTGGATAAGGGGTATGTTAGCAGGGGGCTCGAGGAGGAATTTCTGAGGTTTGGCGTTGTTTACACGCCAGTAAAGCGGGGGAATCAGATTAGTAATCTGGAGGAGAAGAAGTTTTACAAGTACTTGTCTGACTTTCGCAGGAGGATTGAGACTTTGTTTTCGAAGTTTTCTGAGTTTCTTCTGAGGCCGAGCAGGAGTGTTAGTTTGAGGGGGTTAGCTGTCAGGATTTTAGGGGCGATTCTGGCCGTGAATCTGGACAGATTATACAACTTCACAGATGGTGGGAACTAGGGTTATTATTTTCATTCCGGGCTTAAGTCTTGTGAGTGTTGCTGGTTTTACAAAAACATCTTTTCCCTCCTCGAAAATCCTTCTCAATAATGGCTTTGGTACGGGAAAAGTTGCTCCAATGATAGTCTCCCCTTTACTCATCAAAATCACCTCCAATCATCTTGGTTTCCTAAGAATAAATAATTTTTGGAAGAGCAATCCTTATTTAGAACTTCAACATAAAAAACTTAGGTGGTTTCAATGGCGTATTGGCTCTGCATAACGAATAGGGATAACTGGAAGGTTATCAAGGAGAAGAACGTTTGGGGCGTGCCAAGGAGGCACAAGAATACCATTGCCAGAGTAAAACCCGGAGACAAACTCGTAATTTACGTAAAGCAGGAAAGAAAAGATAAGCAAATCCTTGAGCCGAAGATCGTGGGAATTTTTGAGGTTGTGAGCGAGCCTTATGAGGATTCAAGCAGGATTTTCAAGAGCCCACCGCACTTGAACGAAACCTATCCGCTCAGGGTGAGGATCAAGCCCATAAAGCTTGGAGAGGTTGAGTTCAAGCCTTTAATTCCAAAATTGAAGTTCATTACCAATAAGAAGAAGTGGAGCGGGCATTTAATGGGCAAGGCAATGAGAGAAATCCCGGAGGAGGACTATGAGCTAATAAAGAGCTTGTTGTGAAATTCAGGAGAACTCCCAATCAAAATACCAGCGTAGCGAGATACAATAGATAACAAAAGGCTTCAATGAGCAACGGTACTTTTTTCTTTTATTTGAGAACAAGTGTGAAGAAATTTCTCCAGGAAAATTTACATGATCAAGCACGAAAATACACGGGGTAGAGGTACAAATGGGGAATCATGAAGAAAAGAAATTTGAACAGTAACCGATGACGCATAACAATTGCTGGTGAGATTGCTATGTTTGAGAAAACAAAAGATTATTAAGCTTCTTTATGAAGTACTTAACAGAGCGGGGATGACAGTGGGGTTGTAACCGATGACAACGTCTCCGAGGAAAACCGTCTGTTTGGGAAATAAAGCCTAAAGAAGGGAGTTTGATGTTAGTAACCGATGATGAGTGTCATCCCAGCCGAGTGGTGACGACGTTTATCCCCACCTGAGGTGTAGAAAATGTTCGGATTTTTTAAAAAGAAAAGGAAATACGGTTCCTTGATATACGTAAGCGAGCCCACGATTATTTATCATACTCAAACCGAGAAGGTAGTGCTGAAAGTTATTGAGGAAAAGCTTAACTCAAACAACTTCATCATCCCCTCCGATTATGGACTAAAGCCTACCCACCACATGATAAAAGACGCAGAGGTATTTGTTGCCATTGGGATAGTCGGTAAGTTTACATCTCTCGTCTGCAGAGAGATAAAAATCGCACAGGAGCTTAAGAAAAGGATATACACAATAAACGTAGCAAGGAAAGGCGATATGGTTTATTATGATTTCTTTGAAGGCATTCCTGATGATATCGAGTGGCTAAGTGAGGAAGAGACTAGAAAGCTCTACGAGGAGTTCAGAAGAGAAGAATTCTCAGGCTTCATGAAAGTCTTCCTGGGAGATAGAAAAAGACAGTGGTAAATCTTATTTAGGAGAAATCAAAGATACCTTTTGGTGAATTCCATGAAAAAATTAGTGATCTTTGCCTTTGTAGTAGTATTATTTCTGTTGCCATTTACACATGCCTAGGAGCTGGAGTATCTTACATGGGGCGGTAATGAAGTCGACAGTGGAGTGGCTTACCTCCCTGGAGAAGCATACTCAATCTTGGTAGGTTCCACGAAAAGCTTCGAAGATGTGAGAGCTGGCTTTATTGTTAAAGTTGATGACAAAGGGGGCTTAGGATTTCAAAGGCTCATCTACTCCTCCAAACCAATTTCCATCAAGGACGCAGTCCTTTATGAAGACCGAATATATTTTGCGGGAGAGGTGGGTTCCATAAGCTTTCAAGATGCCAATGCATTTGTGGGAGCATTCAGTGCAGATGGTGAGCTTCTCTACTTCAAAACTTTTGGCAGGAGCCTTAATGACGGTGTCGAAGCCATAGATATAGCGAATGACAGAATTTACGTGGCGGGATATACAACTCCCACAGGAAGCATTCAACGGGCATTTCTAGCTGAGCTGTCACTCAATGGTCACGTAAATTGGGTAGTTGAATTCGGAAATGAAAATGCCAAAGCAACTGCAGTAAAAGCTACTTCATCCCATATCTACGTTGCTGGATCTTATGACAAAGGCGTTTTTGTCTGTGCCTTTGACCTAACCGGAGAACTGAGATGGGCTAGAGCATATCCACTGAAGGAAGTAAGGGCAGTGGAATTCAAAGACAACTATGTATATGTAGCCGGAAGCACAGGGGATAAGATAGGGTTTGGGAATGCATTCATACTGAAAATCTCTCAAAACGGAGATACAATCTGGAAAAAGCAGTTTGGAATAGGATATGGAGATGAGTTCGTTTCCATAATGTTCAACAACTCCGAAATAATTCTTTTGGGCTCCAGCGGCAATTTTACCTCTGGCAATCACGACGCTCTTCTTTCAAAGTTCGATGAATCGGGAGAGCTGCAGTGGTTCGGGATAATCCAAGGAGGGAAAGAAGATATGGTGGCCAAAGGAATTCTAAAAGACGGTGTGATATATGCAGCAGGTTACACAGAAGATTTCTCCAAAAAGTTCATTGTTCCCAGTGTTTCAGAGGTTACATGGGAAACACTATATGGGTCTCTTGACATACCGGAAGAAAAATATTCACCTGAGCCCAAGAAAATAACCTTGGAGTCTTCCGACTATGAAGTGCACATAAAAACGGTCAGCGGAACATTGAACTCTCCAAAAAATGGCGACGCATGGTTCTTCAGATTTGGAAAAGAGAAAACTATAGCCGAAACAACCACTTCAACAACTGAAACAACCTCTTCCACATCTACAACAATCACAACAACTCAAACTACACAATCACAAACCACCACTTCTTACACCACTACAACGGATACATCCTCCACACCCCAATCTTCCTCAACAACCCCAACATCTACCTCTTCAACTACGAGTGAGGAAAGCAAAGGTATTTGCGGACCTTCGGCACTTGTGCTCTTTACACTGGTTTCTCTGCTCTGGAGAAAGAGAAAGAGATGAAAGAAAGGCTTTTATTTTCTTTCCGTTATATTCCCGTGGTGATAAAAATGGCGAAATTTTTTGTCCCGAAGTCGCATCCCAGGTATTGGAGCCTTTACTACAGACATAAACTGGAAGAAGCCCTTGAAAAAGGCATTTTAGCTACAGCAGGGCTAATTGCTCATGGAAGGGGGGAAGCTTTTGATTATCTTATCGGGGAAACAACTATCGAACCAGCAGAAAAAGCCATGAGAGCTGCAGTCGCAAAAATTCTTTTAGCCGAGCACCCAGTGCTTTCAGTAAATGGAAATGTGGCGGCACTGGTTCCAAAGGAGACAATAGAGCTTGCAAAGGTCCTCAATGCAAAACTTGAGATAAACCTCTTCTACCGGACAGAGGCAAGGGTTAGGGCAATAGCAGAAGAGCTCAGAAAATATGACCCGGAGATTGAGCTTCTCGGCATAAACCCAACCAAAAGGATCCCAAACCTAGAAAGCGAAAGGGGTAAAGTTGATGAGAACGGCATATGGAAAGCAGATGTTGTCGTTGTACCATTGGAGGACGGGGACAGGACAGAAGCGCTCGTAAAGATGGGCAAGTTCGTTATAACAGTTGACCTAAACCCCCTCTCAAGGAGCGCAAGAATGGCGGATATAACTATAGTCGACAACATAGTGAGGGCATACCCAAGAATGATTGAGCTTGCCAAGGAGATGAAGGAACTCCCTAGAGAGGAACTTGAAAAAATAGTGGCGGAATACGACAACGGGAAGGTACTCAGCGAGGTCTTAATTCATATGAAGGCTAGGCTGGAAAAATTAGCCGAAGAAGGTATTTGGAGACGGGAAAGCCTTTAAATTTTTTCAACCTTTTCTACCAGTGCCCTTAGGCTTACAATTAGCTCGTTTTCGTCTTTGGCATTTGATATTACCAGCGGAACTCTCTCCCTCTCCGCTATTTTTACAGCGAGTTCATCAAGCTTTTTGACTCCATGGAGGACAACTACCGCCGGCTTCAGCCCCTGAACCCTTATGGCAATCATTGGGCTTCTTCCCGTGGTCACCTTGGTAAAGACTAGTGCCCTTTCAGTAGTCCATCCATAGAGCTTCAAGAACTCGTCGCTGCTCATTTCTAAAATGGCCTGTATGCTGTCTATAACAGTATAGCCGTAGATTTTTCTCCCAAGAAGGTCTTCGTTTGCGACGATTTCTCCCTTTACTGCCTCAACTATATCAGCAACTGTAACGGGGAACGCAAACTCCCTTATGTCGAGAATAGCATTCGTGGGAAGATCACTGCCTATAGTCCTGCTGAAAGCCCGTATGACGTTCCCTCCCCGCTTCTCATCTATCTCAAGGAGGGCCTCAACAAACTTCCTAATCGTGGAAGCACCGGGGCTTTTCCTTCTGCCGCCTTCATAATCGCTGATAACGGAAGAGGAAACGCCAAGAAACTCGGCAAGCTCAGTTTGACTTACACCAAATATCTCTCTCCATTTTCTCATGGTCTTTCCGGGATCAGAAGATAGGGTTATTTCCCCAGCAATTCTTTTTGCCAGAGCTTCCTTTTCTTTCTCCAACATAATTAACTCCTCACAGCAGACAGTTATAAGTCTTTCGGCAATTGACTATAAAAGGGGGTAATAACCCGCCCGAGTTCATTGACTCCGCCTTCGGCGGTGCTCCCCGGGCAGGAATACTTGGAACTTTTCATTAATAACCTTTGCTATTTCTTCATTTCCTCTTTTATTGTCTCGGCAAGCCTTTTTATACCTTCTCTGATCTTCTCCTCTGGAACGTAGGTGAAGTTAAGCCTCATTGTGTTCTTGACATCCCTGTGGGCGAAGAAAGCTTCTCCCGGAACGTATGCAACACCCTTTGCAACAGCCTTTTCAAGCATTAGCTTTGTATCGATTCCCTCGGGAAGGGTTACCCAGACGAACATTCCGCCCTCTGGCTTTGTCCATTTAACGCCTTCTGGCATGAACTCTTCTAAGGCCTTCAACATTGCATCCCTTCTCGGCTTGTAGAACTCAATTATATTTGGTATGTGATTGTCGAGGTGGCCTCCCTCCACGTACTTCCACGCTATAACCTGGCTGAAGGGGTTTGTACAGAGGTCAACGCTCTGTTTGGCTATCTCGAGTTTTCTTATCAAGTGTGGCTCTGCCGCTATCCATCCAATCCTAAATCCTGGAGCAAGGATCTTGGAGAACGTTCCCAGGTACATAACTCTGCCCTCGTCGTCCCATGCCTTAATGGGTTTTACTGGTTCGCCGGAATAGCGGAGCTCTCCGTATGGGTTGTCTTCAACTATCAGGAAGTCATACTCGCTCGCAAGCTCAAGAAGCCTTTTTCTTCTCTTTTCACTCATTGTAACGCCAGCCGGGTTCTGGAAAGTGGGTATTGTGTAGACCAGTTTTACTTTCTTCCCCTCTTTCTCCAGTTCCTGCAGCTTCTCCTCGAGGAGATCAACCCTCATTCCTTCATCGTCAAGCGGTATTTGGACAAATTCGGGCTCATAGTACTTGAAAGCCTGGAGTGCTGCGAGATAAGTTGGGGCCTCGACAACAACGATGTCACCCGGATTTATGAAGACCCTGCCGATTAAGTCAAGGGCTTGCTGTGAGCCGCTTGTAATCATAATGTCTACCTTAGAGATTGGAATATCATATCTCTTTCTCATCCACTCAGCCAATGCAAGCCTCAAAGGAGTAAAACCTTTTGTAGTTCCATACTGAAGGGCCTGGGCTGCGTGCTTTTCAAGAACCTCTTTAGTAATTTCCGCAATTATCTCTACCGGGAAGGTCTCCGGTGCTGGAAGACCCCCAGCAAGTGAAATCACGTCTGAAGACTCAACAAGCTTTAAAAGCTCCCTAACCTCTGAAGCTTTCATTCCAAGGGCTTTCTTTGAGAAGTATTTTTCGTAATCCAAAGTCGGTGCCTCCAATTTCTCCTTAAGTCTCTTCTCAAGCTCCATCTCAATCGTCCTCCATGTGGTTTATTTAATGTACTAAAATGAACACATACCCTATTTTATGCATTGATAGTTTTGTTGCAATTAAATATAAAGCTTTCGGCGTTGGTCGGAAATGTGCTTTATATTTGTAAAAACTTAAAGTGCAAAATATTTATGTACATAAAGGAACATATAAAAACATCAACGAGCAGAAATTGGGACAGTGAGAGTGAGCTATATAAACCCATCTGAGGAATTAAGACTATAATGGGGGGATCGAAATGCCCGTAATAAAAGAGGTTTTGGAAATAGCGGAGAAAATAAAGACGATGGAGATAAGAGGAGCAGGAAAAATAGCAAGGTCAGCAGCTTATGCTCTGCAACTTCAAGCTGAAAACAGCAAAGCAAAGAGTGCGGATGAGCTCTGGGAGGAAATTAAGGAAGCAGCGAAGATTTTATACCACACAAGGCCAACTGCAGTTTCTCTTCCAAATGCCCTGAGATACGTCACATATCGTGCAAAAGTAGCATATAAAAGCGGTGCTGACTTGGAGGAGCTTAGGTTCATAGTTATAAATTCAGCAAAAGAGTTTATACACAACTCAGAAAACGCCGTTAAAAGAATAGCTGAGTTTGGTGCAAAGAGAATTGAAGATGGAGACGTCATAATGACCCACTGCCACTCAAAGGCCGCTGTTGGAGTTATGAAGAAGGCATGGGAAGATGGAAAAGACATCAAGGTCATCGTAACCGAGACAAGACCAAGATACCAGGGAAAAATTACCGCAAAAGAGCTTGCTGAAGCGGGAATCCCTGTCATCTACGTCGTTGATGGGGCCGCAAGACACTACATGAAAATGACAGACAAGGTTGTTATGGGTGCAGATTCAATAACGGCCAACGGTGCCGTTATAAACAAGGTAGGGACTGCCCTACTTGCTTTAACAGCAAAAGAGCACAGAGTATGGGTGATGATTGCAGCGGAAACCTATAAGTTCCATCCGGAGACGCTCTTAGGCCAACTGGTCGAAATAGAGGAGAGAGATCCATATGAGGTTGTTCCAAAAGAAGAACTTGAGACATGGCCCAAGAACATAATTGTCAAGAACCCTGCATTTGATGTTACACCGCCGGAGTACATTGACGTTATAATCACCGAAAAGGCCGTCATTCCGCCTTATGCTGCAATAGACATACTGAGAGAAGAATTTGGATGGGCGCTCAAATACACCGAGCCATGGGAGGACTGAAGTCTTTTCTAGGCCTTTCCACTTTTTTCCGAAAGCCTTGCCGTTCACGTCGGGAGAAAGTCAGAACAGTTCCTCCATCTTCTCATACAGGCGGGCTCTTTTAAGGACTTTTTCTACCTTCCACTTGGGAGTGCGCATTATCATCATCTCATAGAAGCCCTCAAGGTTGCCCCAGAACTTTTGAGCCGCCATGGCGAGGTATATAACCTCCTTCGGCTTGAGCTTCCTTCCAAGGTCAACACACAGTATGTTTATGGCCCTCTCGAGACTTTTGAATGCCCTGCTACCACTGAGGATAGCCAGCATAAAATCCTCAACAGTCGGCTTTTCCCACTCTATGCAGGGTCCGAGTTTGATCCTCGTTCCTATAAGAAGGGGCACTACCACTGTTTCTCCAACCTGGAAGTTCTCACCTTGCCTTTCAGAGGCAAAGGATGACAGCTTACCAGTTATTGACTGTATAACCCTCTCCTCGTCCTCATCGATGTCAATGGCAACACCTATCTTATCCACATTAAAATCAAAAACATCCATCGCTCTGAGGAAGTTGCCAAGGTTCCTCACGACGCCAGAGTTGCCCTCACTGGGTATTATCGCAAGATATGTCCCCTCACGTACTATAAGTTCGTAGTTGTCCTTATCAAAGAGAGTTTCAATTGGTTTTAGAGCCTTGGGCACGTTTCTAGAGTTTCCTCGCGTGCGTGACTCTGTGAAGCCAAAGACCTTCTTATAAGCAGCCTTAAAAAACTTGGAATCCGTTTTTCCCTCCACAAATAGAACGGAAACTTTCTCTTCCCCTTTGAAGTCACCACCACGGAGGTCGAAGTCTAGGTATTTCCTGAGTTCGAAGGCCTCCTTAAAAGTGAGCGACTTTCCGGTGTCCGAGTAAACCAGAACGTTATCTTCTCCCCTAAAGCGGGCTAATAACATGTCTATCAGCTCTAAACTGGCAGTAACTAAAACCTCCTCGCCCGTGAGGGAAGAAACGAAGGTCTTAAGTTCCTCTCTGGTCTTGCCGTACTCAGGGAAGAGTATTTTCTCATGGTTTCTCTCTTCAAGTGCAGATTGGTAATTCTTTCCGGTAATCACTATCATTCCAACCACCACGTTCTGCAAAGCACATATGAGCACTGCAGGGATTAAAATGAGCCCTGGACTTCATAAAAGAGCTCATCCTCTCCAATCTCCTCTTTTAGCTTTTTGAAATTCTCTCCAAGCCGTGATAATCTTGATTTGCTCCGCTCGAGCATTTCATTTGCTAATGCAATTGAAAACTCAAGGTATTCGTCGCTTATTAATATTTTCCCATCTCTGCCGAGAGGGGCGGTTAAGTATTCGGTGCCGTTTATCTCCACCAGGACTTTCTCTTTACCCAAGGCTTTGAATGTGGTGTACTTAAAGCCCGAAGAAAGGCCAATCTCATGAAGCTTTTTCCCTATTTCTAGGCTTTCTCCAACTACGTGAAAAATCGGTGGCTGAGCTTTGAGGAATATCATTCCTTTCTGAGCAGCTTTTAGACTTTCTTTTGCTTCTTCGAACGTTATTGGAGCATGTTTCTTGATGAGCCACCTTGACAGCGGCTTGGCCCCTATTTCGGGCTCTTCGATTATTCCAACCCTTCCTGAGCATGAGCTTGTTGTGTAGACTCCTTTTATTGAGTTGATGAGCAGAAGAAGGTCCATTATATCACTATCAACTTTACCCTCGTTTATTGCTGTGAAGAGTGATTTTAGAGCTTCCCTCTTCGCTCTCATGTAAAGCTCACCCCCAAAGGCTCTTATCCTTGATAAAACTTTGACAATAGGGCCAACTGGTCATTAATCTATTCTCAGCACTTTTTGAGCATATTCTGGCGGGGCGTGTTTATAGTAACCTTTATTAGGGTTTTTGCTGAATTCTTTCAGGTGGTTGTCGTGATCCCCAGATGGGATCACAGACTCAAAGACCCTGAAAGCGTGGCATTCGCAATTCTTGACGTTTTAGCAGACTTCGAATCAGAAGGAAAGCTGAAGAACCTGCCAAAATCCAAAAAATTTCCAGTAAAAACAATACTGGCAATACTCCTCTTTAAACAATACTACAACCTACCTCTCAGAGACGCCCAGCACTACGGCAGAAAATTCTTCGGAGCAAACATTCACTACTCAACCCTCCACAACTGGGAGAA
>NZ_WHIZ01000066.1:0-9952 GCF_009372125.1 Thermococcus sp. 101 C5 | reverse complement strand
ATACTGCACACCCTTATTACAAACAATGACACAAAAATATATAAACTTTACGATTTTAACCATTTAGAAAACAGCCCACTAAAATGTTTGTTGCTGGTCCTGCGATGCTTATTTTTCCATGAACCTCCCTATCTTCCCAGCCAGTATAGAGAGAGTAGACCTGAACTGCCCCCACAGCGGCAAATATAAACCTAAAGCCCAGGAGCTTGTTTAATATTCCCATCAAAAGAGCGAGCATTATTCCCGTGTCCCACCTTCTATAAATTGCGTAGTAACCATACCTTCTGGCAACCTGTCGGTGGGCAATCTCGTGGAACACAAACGCCGTAAATATTCCCAGAACAACATAGGGGATTAATCTAAGCTCAAAACCCGAAAAAACGAGGGTAAGAACAATGAAAGATATGGCCAGGTCTTCGAGCTCCTGTTTTCTAAGTCCCAGCGCCATTGCTCATCTACCTCTAATCTCAATCTTCTTGCCAAGCACAAGTTCTGCTGCCTTTACAGCGCTCCCTCCACTCCCTACAGCTATTTTTACCCGATCTTTAGGGACGTAGACGATTAATTTGTCTCCTTCGTACTCGATATCGAGAATTTCAACCTTAAGCATGCGCTTCAGTTCTTCCCTCATTTCCAACCCCCGAAGAAATGTGAAAAGAGGGAATATAAAGTTTAGGGAAGTTAGGACTTCTAGGGCAACATATTCAATGGAGTCAGAACGTTAGAAATAGGAAAAGATAGATATTTTTGTACGATTTAGGGTCGAGTTTACAGTTCCCGAGACTTCATATGTATGGACAGTAGACCCAGTTGTCGTTATTTTCATTGTCCAACACTAAGTGTAAACATTGAGGTGAGTGCTGTAACAGATACTTTGGTGTTATATACCTCCGCATGATGTTCGGACATGCCTTTGTGCCTTTGATGATTGGGCTTGCAGTTGCCATGGGATACGACAGGGTTGTGGGTATCTCGATATCCCTCCTTGGCGCTGCTTAATAGGCGTAGGAATGTTTTTTGTGCAGACTTTAGTTGACTTCCTTATCTGCTCAGGGAGCGGGCAAGCAGTGGCTACGATGCCTATAATGGTTCCACTGGCTGATGTGGTTGGTATCACAAGACAAGTTGCAGTACTTGCATTCCAGTTCGGTGATGGAATAACTAACATCATCTATCCAACGTGTGGAGTCGTTATTAACGGACATTATGATGTAGTTCCCGCAGGTGAAGGCTGGCAGTTTGGCCCGTTCTCAGAGAAAATCATAGACGGGAAGTTATACGGCAGGGGAGCAAGCGATATGAAGGGAGGCATTGCGAGCATTATTGGTACGTTGAGGATTCTCAGCGAGTTTGAAGACAGCTTGGATGTTGGAGTTAATGTGTCGTTAGTTCCAGATGAGGAAATATCTCTTGAAGGAAAACCTTGTTACGGCGGATTATGCAATAATTACCGAACCAACATCGCTGAAAAGCATAGACATCGGATGTAAAGGTGGCTTATGGTTACAGGTGAAAGTTAAAGACAGAGCGGCCCATGCATTAGACTCTGACTTGGAGAAAACGCATTCGAGAAGGGAATACTGCTTGCTAGCCCAGTCTCTTTAATGAATTTTATTCTCTATTTCTGAAAACCAAAAGTTAAAAGCAATAGAGCTAGGGGATTATGGAGCTAATCAAAGTCCCATATCGTTCTTCCTTTGTAGAACATCATAACATAACCGCAGTTTTCACATATCACTATCTTTACCTTATGTGCCGTAAAACCCCACTTGCTGTCCAGCTTTTCTTCTTCAACCTTAAAGCTTGTTCCCCCACAGAGGGGACATTTTAAGTGCTGTCTTTCCATAACATCACCCAATGTGGTTCTACTTCATTGTATAAAAGTCCTTCTATTCTTTGTAAGAATTCAAAAGCTTTTCTATGCCCTTTTTGTGTCCAAGACCCACCACTGCTACTACTTTTGGCTTTTTGACTCCTCTCCTCTTGAGCTCGTCAACAATTGCCTTCAGGTTCTTTGCCATTATCTCGTTTCTTTCCTCCACGAGAACCCTAAAAATGTAGGGATAGCGGATTCTAAAGCGATGCATCATCACCTTATAGCTCTCCATTATATCCTCTTGGCTTTCTGCTCCGGGTGCAATTGGGAGAAAAACAAGAGAACTCTCGAGCAGGAGGAGTATCTTCTCTCTCAAAGGTGCTCTGAGAAGCTTTCCCATAATACTTTGGATGTCTTCGTCGATTAAATACAGTGGAACTCCGAGGAGATATGCCGTCTGAATTGCCTCTATCATTTCTCCTCCGGGCTTCATGCCGAATTCTTCTCCAATCTTTTCCTCAACTTTCATGAGGATGTATCCCAAAATGGCTTTCTTTCCGAGCTTTACCGCTTCTTGAAATGTCAGCCGCTTTGGAGATTGAAGGGCATAAAACCTTTGCCTATCAAGTTCTATAGCAATTGCATCGGGCTTTTCTCTTAGTATAAATTCCCTAACATCCCTTCTGCTTTTTGGAGAAACATGCATCGTCCCTATTATCTTAACGTAGCGAAGATAGCTCATACTCTTCACCGACCCTAAGAACATCGAAGTCTTTGGGTATTATAAATCTAAGCCCGCAAAGTTTTTTCGCTCCTTCCTTGTATTCCTCGTACGTGTATCTGGGGGCTCTGTGAAAGAGGACGAGGAGTTTGGCCTTTGCTTTTTCCGCGGTTTTGCAGGCCTCCGAAACCGTTGAGTGATAACTTTCTCCCCTATCCTCTTCGCTGAGGTAGGTTGCCTCGTGAATTAAAACATCTGCCTTTTCAGAAAAGAGCTTCACTCTCTCGCAGGGCTCGGTATCGCCGGTATAAACAACTTTCACCCCTCTCTTGGGACTTCCAGTCACATCTTCAAGGTGGATAACCTTCCCCTCGATTTCGACCTTTCCTTTTGTCTCAAGCTCTTTCATCCAGGGGCCGGGCCTTAGGCCGAGCTCTCTGATTTTATCGAGGTCGAAGCTTCCTCTTTTGTTTTTCTCCTTGAAAACGTAGCCCAGTGCCGGAACACCGTGCTCAACTTTGAAGCTCCATATCTCGTAGTTTTCAAACTTCAGCCTCGCTTCCCCGAGCTCGTGAATGTGTATGTCAAAGCTTGGCCTGAAAAATCCACTTTTCAGGTAGTTTTGAATGAATTCAAAAGTGTACTTTGGACCATAAATGTGAAGGGGCTTTTCCCTGTTCCAGAGAGTCATTGTTTGAATAAGGCTCATCAGACCGAGATAGTGATCGCCATGAAAATGGGTTATGAAAATTTTCTCAATCTTCATGGGGCTTAGTTTGGCTATGTTCAGTTGCCTTAGAGTGCCTTCGCCAACGTCCCAGAGGATAATCTCCCCGTTGTATCTCAACGCTATAGAGGGCACGTTTCTTTCTTTATTGGGCATTATGCCACCAGTGCCGAGGAAAATAACTTCAAGCATGATTTGTGATTGGCGGAAGAGTTTAAAAGGTATTCTCATAATGCTTGCTTCCTTTTCTCACGTATCCACAATGCTATGGCAAGTACCAGTGCCAATGTTGAAATCCCGAGGGCAATATCTGCTTTTCTTTCACTCGGTAGCACCACATAGTAGTCGGGATTTCTGTATAGGGATGCATCAAGACTTATCAGGGAAATATTATTTCCAAAATACAAGAACCCAACTGGGGAGTTTACCATCTCGCTGAAGGTAGCTCCATCAACCTTAATCTGCAGGAATCTCCTTCCATCGGGGACTCTAATCAAGGATACCTTTAAATTGTGTATTTTCTTCATTGGGAGCAGGGAGCAATGCTTCTTTTTGCCATAATATAGTGTGTATAGCTCGGCACAGACTTCATTACGTTTTATTGATATTCTTGATGCCTTCTCGTTGCCAAAGTCGAAAACTAACACTTCTCCTTCACCTTTTACTTCAAACCATGCCTCAATATCTCCTCCGTCCCATAACATAGCGCCAAGAGGATAATCAAGATATGTGTAACCCCGTTCGTCTTTAATCAAGAGATCTCCGTTAATTTGCTCCCTTTCTCGAGCATAATAAGCGGTTGCACTTACTCCAGTTCCGGGTGGGATGTTTAAAGTTAGCGCTACCTCCCCATTTATGTCTCCACCCGGTACCCATGCCCAGCCCTCCTTTACTGGCACTGTGAAGTTTTTTGTCCCATTCTCCCATTCTAATATTCCCGAAACCTCCTTTCCTTTGTAGTTGTAGAGCTTTACTTCGATTCCTAAAAGCGTCCCTGAGGCATTGAACCTTAGTTTCGAGGAAGAGTTTTTGGATGCGGTGCCTTTCCATCGCAGCTCAATCACATTTCCGACCTTAACGCTGAGGTCTCTAAGCCTATAGGGGTCAAGTACCGCATTAATTCTATAACCTGCAGGCATTACCCCACAGGAAAAGTTTGGAGAGAGATAAACAATGAACCTATCATAAAGCTTTAGTGGGACTGTTATGTACAGAGTTCCCCCAATCCACTCGATTTTTGCAGACCCCTCTTTTACAACCTCTCCATACCGGTAAACTCTATAGCTCGCCGAGACATTGCAACTTTCATTGGACAAGAAGATGAAATCAACCCATTCGGCTCTGTACTCCGGTGGTACCTCCGCGTGGAGGGGATTTGTGAATTCTCCTTCAATAACTTTCAAACGCTCAATTCCCTCAACCTGAGCAGGATAAAAGAGCAGGAGGATAAAAATCAAGCTTAGGAATTTCTTCATCTTCAATCCCTCACCGGAGAGTTGAATTTTGCATTGGGCGATAGGGTTTTAATCCTCATAAGTCTTCTGCAAAACCTTGGACGGTTCTGACAAAACAAAATGGGAACATGCGTAAAGTTAAAAGGTTCCATGGCGTAATTTCCTTGAGGTGTATTAATATGGAGGAACTACTTAAGGCAATTCAGGAGAAAGACTGTAAAAAGCTAGCAAGCTTGCTTTATTACAAAATTGACGAGCTGAGTGAAGAAGACCTGCGAGAGGTTCTTGAAAAGGTTGAAAAGCTCGCCCTGGAGTGCAAAGACTACGAGCTGTATAAGCTTGTTGTATATTACTTCTTGGAGTTCTTGGGTGTCGATAAGGTTGAGGAGTTCGAAAAGCTTGCTGAAGAGGAAGACAGCTTTGAGGCCAAATACCACCTTGCAGACCTTTATTACCTTCTGGGTGAATTAGAGAAATCACTTGACCTCTACAGAGGGCTGCTCGAAGAGGAAACCGAGAAAGGTAACTTGGAAAATATCGCTAGGATTTACTACAACATGGGACTTATCCATGAAGAGCTGTTAGAGTATGAAAAAGCATTAGAGCTAATGGACAAGGCAGAAAAAGCCCTGGAGGAGCTTGGAAAAGAAGAGGACGTTAAGCAAATAAGGATTTACAAAGCTTACATAACCTTTGAGATGGGAGAGACAGCAAAGGCGAAGGCTGAACTTGCCGAGCTTCTTTCACAAAACCTAGACGACAGGTTAAAATCTCAGATACACCTTGTCTTTGAGGAGATATTTGAAGATGAGGATAACTACGAAGCGGCCCTGCATGAATGCCTCTATGCAATGCTCTGTGGAAGGGGTAGCGAGTACTTTGACGTTGCATTTGATGCCCTGATTGATGTAGTGTGGCAGATGATGCTGGAAGACAGGTTTGAGGAGATTTACAACAACATAGACATGTTTGCCAGAGCATTCCCGGAAATGAAGGAGTTCTTTGAAGGAGTGAAAGCCGTTGCCCTGTACAAGGACGGCAAGATCGGAAGGGAGGAGGTTAGTGAGTACATAACCAAAATAAAAGATAGGAGACTTTTGGATCTTCTGGAATTCCTAAGCGAGGCGGAGCTTTAATTTTTCATCTTTTTTGGTGATTTTATGAAGGTAAGGCTAGCAACACTTGACGACTGCGAAGGCATAGTTAAGCTTCACTGTTCCGGAGTTGAGAGATGGATAAAGAAGAGTGAAGGAAGAGAAGCCAGTTATGAGGAGCTTAGCATAGAGGAGCGCTATCTCCACGGCGGCCCCTGGATGAGCATCGAAACCTGTGCAATACACATGAACAACCTCCTTTTAGAGGGGCAGTTTCCTATAGTTGCGGAGGAAAACGGGGAGATAATAGGAAACGGCGAAGTCCTGATCAGTGAAGAGCCCATAGAGAGCAAAATTAGAAAAATTGCCCACATAGACGTACTTGAGGTGCATAAAAACTTCAGAGGCAAAGGTGTGGGCAGAGCTATTGTTGAATTTGTCGAAGGGTTGGCCCGTGAGAAAGGCTGTGAGCTGGTTACGGTAACCCCGGAAAAATCGGCAATCGGCTTCTACGAAAAGCTCGGCATAAGAGATGTCCTTTACAGTGCGGGCTTTGTGGAATTTGACTTGAGCTCTTTTCCCGGTAGTGAGACAAAGCCGGAGGTGTTTGAATTCTCATGGGGAGATGTTAAGGGTCTAGAAATGGTCGCGGGAAAGTTTCAAAGCTCCTACCACCACTGGTTCGTGGCTTTCAGAGATAAAATAGCCGGGATAGATGATAGGGTTTATTTTGAAAGTGGAAAGCTGGGGAAATCTTATTATGTTCTCGAGGAGGCCTATTACGATAGCTCTGTTGTTACAGGCTACTTGTGGGGAAGAAAGGAAGACATTTCTCTTCTGCTTGCCAGAGCAAAGGAGCTTGGCTTCAAAAAGCTCCGCACGATAATTGAAAAAGAACTTGTGGAGAAGTTTAAGCCGAGAGTGCTTGACAGCGTTATTATACTCTCGAAAAGCCTTTAATCTTTTTTAAATCTCTTTTGGTGTTTATGTTAAAGAAGCTCTCACGCCATTTTTCGGGGAGGGATTCTATCTCTATGTAGCAGGGATTGCAGAGCCTTATTGCTTCATTGAGCATGTACCTTCCTCTGGCTATCTGCTTCTCCAGTATCCCCAAGAAGGTTTTCGAATATGCCGCATGGAGGGGCTCGAGATAGCCGTTTTTCCATTTTGGGACGCAGACTGAGGGTTTGAGCTTGCAGAACTTCGCCATGATGTAGTCAACGAATTCGGGCTTTATAGCGGGCATGTCTCCGGCTATTACAAAAACATCACCCAGCTCCCTTAGAGCGGTGTAGAGCCCTCCAATTGGGCCTATCTCAAGTTCGTCAACGATGACCTCGAAGCCAAGCCCTTCAAAGACCTCTTTTTTCTCTCTTGAAGCTACTATCACTGCTTCGTCTATTCTCTCTGCTTTAAGAACGTTTTCTATGGCGTGGAGTATCAAAGGCTTTCCACTAACCCTGTAAAGCAACTTCTCCTCTCCAAAACGCTTTGCTTTTCCTCCGGCGAGCACAGCGGCAATCATCTTGGATTCCTTGTGAGGGGTAAGGGCTGAGGTATATTAAGTTTTTTGCATCTTTGTGTCAATTTCTTGTCTTTAGCTTAATCGTAACTGTTTTAAAGGTGTCATTCTCTTAACTATGGGTAAGGAGCCATGCCAAGCTACATCGTCGTTGGTGGTCAATGGGGAGATGAAGGAAAAGGCTCAATAATCGCATATCTTGCAATGCACGACAAGCCAGAGGTCATAGCAAGGGGAGGAGTAGGGACAAACGCAGGGCACAGCGTTTTTGTAAACGGAAAGAAGTATGCAGTAAGACAGCTTCCCACAGGTTTTGTGCACAAAGACGCAAGACTTTTGGTTGGGGCTGGAGTTTTGGTCGATCCGGAGGTTTTCTTCTATGAACTTGAGCATCTGAAAGATTTCAACGTTAAAGAGAGGGTGGGGATTGACTACCGGTGCGCTATAATAGAGCCAGAGCACAAGGAACTTGACAGAACAAACAGCTATCTCCACGGGAAGATAGGAACTACCGGCTCCGGTTGTGGTCCGGCCAATGCGGACAGGGTATTAAGAAGAGCAAGACAGGCAAAGGACATTAAAGAACTTGAGCCTTACTTAACAGACGTTGCGGCCGAAGTTAACGATGCCCTTGATGAGGGTAAGCTCGTTTTAGTGGAGGGAACGCAGGGGTTTGGGTTAAGTCTTTACTTCGGCACATATCCCTACGTTACCTCAAAGGACACCTCCGCTTCAGCAATAGCAAGCGACGTTGGACTCGGGCCAACAAGGGTTGATGATGTTATAGTAGTTTTTAAGAGCTTTCCAACGAGAGTCGGGGCGGGACCGTTTCCAACGGAGATGAGCCAAGAAGAAGCCGAGAGGCTGGGATTGGTCGAGTACGGCACAGTTACAGGAAGGAGGAGAAGAGTGGGATGGTTTGACTTCGAATTTGCAAGGTATTCTGCAAGGATTAACGGTGCGACAATTTTAGCGATAACCATGCTCGACAAGTACGACAAGGACGCCTTTGGAGTTACCGACTTTGACAAGCTTCCAGCAAAAGCAAAGGAATTCATTGCAGAAATAGAGGAAAAAGTCGGAGTGCCGGTGGGTCTTATAAAGACAGGGCCGGAGCTTGAGCACATCATTGACTTAAGGGAGAACATTTAGCGCAAAAACTCTAAGATTTTGCTTTTGGCCTCTTCTTTTTCAAGTTAAGAGAGCTCTGTGGGCTAGTTTGAGTTCATCGGCACTTCTCTTTAAAAGAAGTCCCAAAAATTCCCGCCAGTCTATTTTGTACCTTTCATAGTCCCATCTAATCTTCTCAAAAAGTTCTGGGTAGTGTTTGATATACTCTAACCAACTACTTGTACTTCCGTCCCAACGTTTGAGGAAAGATGAAAATGTGTCGATTAGCATTACACTCCCCAAGCCTTTTTCTTTAAGTTCGACTTTAAGTTTGTATGTGAGCAACTCTCTTGCTTTGGGTTTTGAGAGTCTAAAGGCTAATAAAAACTCTCCATATCTAAGGGCGATGCTTTTTCATTTACATCATCTTTTAACTTTTCATTGGGTACTCTCTACAGCCAAAGCAGAGTCTACCTCATTTTCAAGCCCAATTCTTTCTCTATTTGGAAGAATGAGCAATAAGCCACTCCACTATTGTCATGTGGAATTCCTCGCCCCATTCGGGGTCTTCAAAGATTTCATGGTAGGCTCCTTTGAATTCTTTCAGTGCTTTGTCATCTACTTTAAGCTCCACGAAGAGCTTTCTTGCTCCCTCTGGAGGGGTTATTACATCCGCCGTGCCAACAAGCAAAAGTACAGGCACCATTATTTTATGGGCTTCTTTGTGTGCACGCTCCATGTTGTCAAAGATACTCATACCAAGCTTTGCCGAAATCCTGTCGTGGACTAGGGGATCTTCGACGTAGCGTTTAACTGTTTCGGGATTTCTAGAGAGGAGCTTCGGATCAAGGCCGTTGGAAAGGGTTAGACCGGGAGTTATTTTTCCGAGAACTTTAGCAAGGGCGACCATGAAGCTTGGTGTTTTCGGACTTTTTGCGAGGGCAGGGGAAGAAGCTATAACCCCTCTTATCCTGTTAGGTCTTGTCTCGGCGTATCTTATCACGGTTAATCCGCCAAGGCTGTGACCGAATAGGAAGGGTTTTTCACCTAGTTCTTCAATTATGGAATCAATTATCTCCAGTGCCTCCTCTACGCTCGCATGACCCCGTTTTCCTCCACTTCTTCCATGGCCAGGCCAGTCAAAGGTATAGACGGCGAAGCCCTCTTCAGTTAACATTTTTATTAGCTTGCCATATCTTCCACTGTGCTCTCCAAGGCCATGAACTAGGACTACCCACCCTTTTTCGGGGGTTCCGAACTTTGCCTTGTATATCAAACTGAACACCCAAAAAGATAGATAACAAAAGAAACTTAAATCCCTTTCGGATAGTCAAGCTCTTTCACGAAGGGCTTTATATCCACTATAGGAGTACCATCAAAGGCGTCTATCTCAGTGATAAAGATTCTTGTCCCCTTTATTTTTTTCTAATGGGGGCGTGTTTAGTTTCACCCCCTGTTATTTAAACAGTATTTGACTCTGAGGAGGATTTTCAGACCATAACACATTA
>NZ_WHIZ01000065.1:0-10559 GCF_009372125.1 Thermococcus sp. 101 C5 | reverse complement strand
TTCATGTTCCCCCTTCTTTTTCTGAAGTATTGCCAGTAACTTAAACCTGACACCCCACAGCTTATCCTAACAGTATCTCTCATGTAGTCGTTAACGTTAAAAACTTCTTTGATGTTAAAAACTATTTTAAGTATTTTTAGTCATAGTACTCCCTAGTGATGTATATGGGCAGAATAATGGTTTATGTATGTGGAAATGGAGAAAGAGAGTACTGGGAGCATGCATACAAGGCTGAAGAGCTAATACTCAAGGTTTCTAAGTCTCCTGTAAGTACGAAAGACGCTTTGCAGCTGGTAGATAAGGAATCTTTGACCTATCTTCTTCAAAAGGGCATATTAAAAGAAGAAAGTGGGCAGATTAAGCTCAACTTCTGCTTTACACCATGGGAAGACGTCTTGAAACTTAGAGAGATTGGAGTTAAACATGGAGAGACTGTGGCAGAATATTTAATTGAGAACCTCAAATGGGTAGAAGATGATCTGAAAAGATTGAACTGCCTGAAACACTCAAAGCTAGAATACATCCGTTTTGCCATTGTTGGTTGTTATGCCTTAGATTTGAGGTTTTTAACCATGCTGGAAAATAAATGGGGTGAAAACAGGAAGTTCATTCCTTATGCCCGTGAAATTAGAGATAATTGGGTAGACATCGCAAAGGACTTTTATTGGGGCTGTCATTCAGCAAAGTTTGGGGAGTACACATTCTACTCCTTTGGGAATCATGCTGGCTCAAGAAATGCTTTTCCTGACTTAGTCTGGTCCGAAAAAGTGAAGGAAGATGAGGTAGAGACCTTAGGGAGAGCACTTGAAGAACTTTACATAAATGGAAAAATAAGTGGAATTTTAGAGAAATACAAATATGTTGGTGTCCCGTTTTTCGATAAACCTGACGCAGAGATAGCATGGCAAGTTGCTGACAAAGTTGGAAGCGACGTTGAAAAATTCATAATTAAAGAGAGATGGGATGTTCTAAAAGAGGATCTAAGCAAATTGAGAGCGAGTCAGTGGTGCACTTTTGAAGAACTCTTCATTGAAGCTTGGCACTGGATCTTCGGATGGGCAAACAATGTTTTAATTAGAGAGGGTTATTTCATAGACCCAGAAGAAAGTGAAGATGGCGGGAGGTATATCAAGTGGGTATCTGCATAAGGTTTGTGCCCTCCACAGTTCTTTTTGCCAAATAATCAACTAGCATCTGTGTTTTTGGATTGTTAATCGTTTTCCCTTCTTCTCGGTATCCCGGCACAATAGCAGCACCAGCAATGATGGCTTGAGCATCTAAGATTAGTGGAGAAGTTAGAGTACAGAGAGCTTTTATTCCACCTAAGTTTGAAACAATTAACAGAGTCACGACTTTGTTTTTTAAATAGTCCTCAAGAAAATCACGCTCCAACAAAGCCTTCAGCTTAGAAGGAATGTCCATGTTGTAAGTTGGCGTTCCGATGACTATTACATCGGCACTCTTCAGCTTTTCTAAAAGCTTTACTCTCTCATCAAAGGCATCAACTTTGCATATATCTTCTCTTAAGCATTCGGCGTTGCAGAGCTCACCACACGCTTTTATATCGAAATCATAAAGGTTTATTATTTCTTTTTGCCATTCCTCAGGAAGCTTTTCAAAAAGTAATGAGAGGGCTTTTGAGGTGTTCCCTTTTCTTTGAGGAGAGCAACAAAGAGCGAGGAGTTTCATTCTTCCTCATCCCTAAAACTTGCTTCCCTTCCAAGATTATCGGGCGTGTTTTTCCACTCCTCCCTCAAAAGCTCATATGCAAAGCTGTCCACGTAGCCGTACTTAGGAATGTAAGCGTGCTTTCTAAATCTTCCAATGAGCTTAAAGCCGTTCTTTTCGAGAATTCTCTGTGAAGCCTTATTCGGCTCGTGGACAAAGGTGTAGAGCTTCTCGAGGTTCATGTTCTCAAATGCAAACTCACAAATTAATGCTAATGCTTCACTTGCGTAGCCTTTTCCCCAGTGTTCCTTTCCAATGAAGTACCAGATCATGGCATTTCTCGACTGCCAGTCTATTGAACCTATTCCAATGAAGCCCACAAGTTCGTTACTGCTATTTTCAACTATAGCGAAATTCACCATGCTGCTCTTGTTCTTTCTCAGCTCCTCCAAAATCTCGTCAAAATCCTTCTCAAAGTAAATGTTCATTGGACTGTTAACGAAGTTCTGTATATTCCTATCGTTTACCCAGATAAGCCATTTATCCTTATCTTTTTCTAAACTAACAGCTAGAGATACTTTTTCACCCTTTAAGATGATAGGTCTCACAATATCCCCTCCTTTAAGAACTCAATCCCCATATACCCTTTTCCCTCACTTTCGATCACACCAGCCGCAAAAAGTCTATCTCCATCTTGTTTAACAACCTGAATCCAGCCATTCTCCCAGAGCTCTTTTTTCCAAAGGAGTTCCCCCTCTTTACTTATTTTCACCAAAACCGCTCTTCCATGTAGTTCTCCTCCTACTAAAATTCCTCTTTTTACAGGCTCTAATACAATTGCAGCACCATTTTCAAAGCTCTTTTCCCAATTAATTTCATTCTTTTCGCCCAGTTTTGCAACGTAGAATTCCCCATCACGTTCGCCAGCTAAAAGGATTCCCTTCTCAGTGCTGACGACATCAAAGACCACCCCCATTAACAATGGTTTCCTCTTCTAGAACTTTACCCTCTTTATCAACTCGTGTGAGATGAATCTTCCAGCCATTCCTATTTTTGGAGCTTCCGATCAGCATAATACTATCATTCATCGACACAATGCCGCCAAAGACTGCATTTTCCCATTTGCCGTAGGTTTTAGTCCACAGCGGCTCACTGCTCTCGTTCGTCTTCATCAGGAAAAAGCTTCTTCCGCTACCGTCTGAGACTTTGCCACCCAAAAGAATGTCATCCTCAACCGGAACTATCGAATATACGCACTCGTTGCCTAGAATGCGGTACTTTCTCTCCCAGACTTTGCCACCATTCTCCTCTATCTTCGCCAGATAGGCTTTCCAGTTCTTTCCACCCGCTGGAGTGGTGTTCCCCTCGACGGCTCCACCTATGAGATAGCTATTGTTCACCTTAGATATAGAATGCCCTTCCCAGCCATTTTTGCCTCCATAGAACTTGACCCACTCGAGCTCCTCCTTCCCGTCTAGCTTAAGGAGTATGATTTTGTAGTGCTCATTTCTCACACTTCCGATGAGCATGGCACCCCCGTTGACAGCTACTCCGGCAGTAGGGACGGTCTCCTTTTCGAATTTGTAGGACCGCATGTCTCTCCCCAGAATTACAATGTAAAATAGTTTAAAAGCTTTTATTCATGAAGTGGGTGGTTCAAGGCACACATTCTCCCAGAGTTGTTTTTCCCGGAGGGTTTCGCCGGCAGTTTCTAGGGATGCAGTACTTTTATGCTCCATCTTCAGTTAGCCTTTTTGCTGCTCTTTAAAGAGTTCACGATACCTCCGGCACGACTGAAGCAACTCATTGTGCTGTCCTCTGCATGTCACCATGCCCCCGTCAAGCACCCATATCTCTTCCATTTCCCTGACGGTTGAAAGTCTATGAGAGATGACCACCACCGTCATATCCATCATCTTGAGCCTCTCTAGGATTTTTGCTTCAGTTTCCGAGTCTATGCCCGAAGTTGCCTCGTCTAGGATAAGTATTTTCGGTCTTCTAACCAATGCTCTTGCCAGAGCAATTCGTTGCTTCTGCCCGAGTGAAAGGTTCTTGCCGCCTTCTTCAATTAGAGTGTTCATATCAATGCCCCCAAGCTCAACGAGCTCAAGCAATTTTGCAATATCATTGTCATTAACGTTCATGCCCAGAGCAATGTTTTCCTTAACAGTCCCTGTAAAGAGATGGGGGGAAGAGGGTATATATATGAGAGAATTACCTAAAATGGAAGATGGATGACAGCCTCCTATGCTCACAGTGCCCTTTGTTGGGCTTAGTATTCCTGCAAGAAGCATGGCTAATGTTGTTTTTCCAACACCTGATGAACCTACAATTCCAAGTTTCTTTCCATAAGGTATTATAGCTGATATGCCCCTGAGCACTTCTTTCTCGTCATCAAAGGAAAAGTGAACGTCTTTAAGTGTAATATCGAAGGAGTATGGATTACATGCAGACCTTTCTGAGGACTCCCCTATTTCGAGTATTCCCCATATCCTGTTCAGAACTGGAATTGCCCTTTGATATGCGCTCCATAGAAACGCAAAGCGCTCTATGGGGTAGTAAACTTTTCCTAGATATGAGAAGACAGCAATGACGACGGAGAGTGGGGCCATCTCCCTCTTAACAAGCAGAAGGCCTGCAAGAAGTATGGTCAAAGGCAAGATAGTTGAGAGGTATGACTGGAGACCATAGTTTGCCGTTTGATAGAACGCCATCTTCTTTGTCGCCTCGACCCATTCATCGAGATTTTTGGATATCCTAGAGATGAGATACTCAAAGGCGTTCAGAGCTTTGGCATCCAGCCTGCCATCAAGTCCTTCCTTGAAAGCGGTAACTGTCTTTGAGTATTTTTCCCTCTCATTTGATGAAGCAATCTTCAATCTATGGACAAATGCCCTCATGGAGAAGCCATATATCGGCATTGTGATGAGTGTGAGTAATCCCAGATAAACGTTGAGCTTGAAGACGACAAAAACGGCCATAGCGAGAGAAAATCCCTCAATTATTACAGCAGGTATAAGAGACATTCCAAGTCTGCCTACTATTTCGGTATCTGATTGAATCCGCGAAAGGGCATCCCCAGGTTTTATGTTTTCTGCGTATAGGGTTGAGATAAAAAGCCTTCTCTTCAGCCATGCCGCAGCTTTGGTCTCGGCAAAGTTGCTTATGAAACCGGCATAGAGGTATATTACAGTAGAAAGTGTGTAAAGACCAAGTATAATCCCTATCTCCCTAAGTATCTGGGAAAGTGTTAACATTTCAAGCTCATCCAAGAGGTTCCTTAGGTAAAATGGAACCATGGCAGAAAGAATCGTTGATATAACTCCCAGTACAACGAGCAGGAGTATGTATTTCTTGTGTGCTCTCCCAATCTCCATGAGTTTTCGGAAGTTCTCACCCAACTATATTCCCCCCGAGGGTTTCTATGACTTTCTTCATATCCCTAGTAGCAACATTGTATAGTATGTGCTCAAATGTCCTCTCATAGGCCCTAGGATACTTAGGAACGTACGTACCGTTCACTTTTTCTTTTAAATGGATTCTACAGAAATCACCAAGATTGCTAAACCAAGCGTCATGCAATTTCAGCTTTGACATAGTAAAATGTTCTGCTGCCCTAGACATTTTCTCCGTTAAGAGTTTTGTGAAATCTTTGTCTTTTATATTTCCTAAATAAAATCGCCTGTCTAAGTACGTTTGATGGCATGGATACACATCTCCATCGTGAAATACAGTTATCCTCAGAGGCATCTCGGAACATATGTACGTTTTCACATGATATTCTGGATCGAGAATCTCCCTAAGAATTCTACATATGCCCATTTCTTTTATTGGTATACCCTCTTCCCATTTGTCAAACAGATAATCCACTAGTTCCTTCAAGAATTCCTCAATTTCCGCTTCTTTTAATGCATATTTATCCCTAATAATGTTATTTTGAAATTGCACTGACGGGAGAACATACCCGACTACAAATGTCTTTGAATATTTACTCAAATGAGACAATATGTCACGTATGGAATATTTCTGAATGTAATTTCTGGCATATGTTACTTCCAATGCTAGTTTGATACTCCTCTCATTTAGCAGTTCTAGTCCTTTTATAATATCTGTGTATGTGCCTTTCCCATTTTTATACTTCCTATTCAGGTCGTTTACTACTTGGGGACCATCAACGCTGACCGTTACTTCAAAGTCATACTGGGTAAAAAAATCAGCAATTCGCCTATTAATTAACGTTCCGTTAGTTACAATACCATATCTGAACTTGTATCCATTGATATCAGCATATTCCACCAACTTCTCTATTGAATCGAAGTTTAATAATGGCTCGCCACCATAAAACTGAACAGTGTCCACTCCTAGTTCATTTGCTATGTCTAGGGCTCTTTTCCCTAGTTCTATTCTAAGTATACCTGGCTTTGTATATGTACCCTCACATGCGTAGCAATATGCGCATTTCATATTACAGGTTTGAGAGACCATTAAAACCATCATGTTTGGATTAATCTCTGCAGGCACTATTATCGGATTTACATTCTCACGTTTTGAATCTAATGTTTTTTGGATTTCCGATAGCATCTGCCTCTCACTTAATGTCAATGGAGCATTCCGTTTAATCTTGTTTATGACCTCAACCTCTTTAGAATCTAAAATTAATAATGTCTTGCTCAGGGGATCAAAGCCCATATACTTGTTTTTCATTTGAAACGTATGAATAAAACCCACCATAGTTATCCCCCGGTTTAGGGTTTAAAAATAAAAAAGTAAAATAAAAATTATAGAGTCATTTTCCAACCTTGTCGCAACAACATGCAAGACCAACACCACCAGCACTTGGGGCAACTGGAGGTAGCTTTGCTTTTAGTTCTACAACTTCCATACTTCGCCACCCCCATTGATTTTTGCTTCATTGTTACCTTGGCATAATTTTGTAAAGTATATTTTATATTTAACTTTTTCGTAAACTTTTAGTTAATAATTTGGAGTTAATAAATTTCCAATAAAAAAAGTAAGACTTAGAGTCCTTCTTTTCATAAATTCTGATGTTCTTAACAAAATAAAACTTTGTAAAGTAATACAAAAAATTGAGTAAACCTCAAATCAACCTTTTATCCCCACAGTCACAACCATCTTCCCGTTTATAGGGTAGCTTCTCACTTCAAAACCCGCCTTTCGCAGGATGAATTCAAGAATCCACGGTGACCAGAGGTGGAACTCAACGGTAAATATAGTCCCCCTGTCAAATCGATAAAGAACCTTCTTTCACGGCCTTTGATGAAATCAATTCCCTCTCGGATAGAAACAAGGGAACCCTCAACAAAAACGTCCCTGTACCACCTGTAAAGTCCCCTGAGATTATCCGCGTATTCGATTACAATGACTCCCTTCGCCTTTAAGACGCGATATGATTCCCTCACAATTTCATCGAGGTCATAAACACTGAAGTGGGGTAAAGGAGAGCCAAGTAAAGCAACGAGATCAAAGCTATCCTCCTCAAATGCCCGTCTTTTGGCATCCATAATGTAGAATTCTGCTTTGGAATCCCTCTCCTTTGCTATCTCCTTAGCTTTTTGGATTGCTTCCTCTCGGAGGTCTATCCCAATAACCTCAAAGCCGAGTTCTTCTAAGGCAAAAGTTGAAATTCCCATGCCGCAACCAATATCTAGGGCTTTTTCTCCCTTTATGGGCAGGTATTTCCTTAAGATCTCCTTTAACCCCATTATTCTCTTCTTCCCAATTTCACTTGTTGCATCCCAAGTAGCGGGAAGGGCTTTGTAATAAGCATCACTACCATCATCACAATCTCTGAACATTTTAGACCCCTAAAGGCTTTCTTTCAGCTTCTTGATTTCTTCTTCAGCTCTTCTTTTTTCTTCTGATCTATCTAACCTCTCATATATCTCAGCAAGAACCTCGTATGCTCTAATAATTCCGGGAGTATTGTTGATGTCTTTTAGAACTTTCAAAGCTTCTTTTGCTGTATCTTCAGTTTTCTGAATTTCTTCTATATTCAAAAGAATACTTGCCTCCAGAAGAAGCGCCCATCCATAACCTTGTATACTATCAACTTCTGGCACATCTTTAGATGCATCTTTGAATAAAAGTTTGGCCTTTTGGATGTAAGTTAAGGCTTCTTCAAATTTCTGCTTTGTATTGTAGATTGAGCCAAGAACAAGTAATACTCGTCCCTGATTTACTTTTTCTTCGGATTTAGTGGCATATTCAAGTGCTTTTCTCGCAAACTCCTCCGCATGCTCAGTGTTCCCCAATGCATTCTCTACATTTGCAATTCACATCAGACAAAAGGATATAAGCCCAAATTTCTCTTTACTTTCTGGGAGATCTTTTATTTCTTCATATATTTTTCTTTTGCTTTCAAAAGGTCTCCTTTAACTTCAAGAGACCATAGAACATTTTCAAGATGTTTTAAAATATCCTCAATTTTGTTCATTATTTACCATCTCCTTCTGTTGCTAAAACTTCATTTTTTACTCCGACAGTCACAACACTAAAAGTTCCCAAATAGTGCGTCTCCACTTCAAACCCAGCTTTTCTAAGGATGAATTCCACAATCCATGGTGCCCAGACATTAATCTTCACTCTAAAGAAATAGCCCTTCTCAAGGTTAATGAAAAGCCGCTCTACTTGGCCCTTTGTCGTATCGAGGGAAACATGGAAAGAAATGAATGGATCTTCAACGAGCACATCTCTATAGCCTTGCTGGAGCAGTCTAACCCAGTCTGCATACTCGAGAAAGAGTGTTCCATTGGGTTTAAGCACTCTAAAAGCTTCTTGGACAATTTTATCAAAGTCATAGATGCTTAAATGAGGAAGAGGATTCCCTAAAAGCACAACTAAATCAAAGTTCTCATTTGGGAAATCGAGTTTTCTTGCGTCCATAACTCTAAACTCCGCTTTATATCCAAGTTCTTCCGCGATTTTCTTTGTTTTCTCTACGAGTTCTTCTTGAAGGTCAATTCCAATAACCTTAAACCCTAAGTCTTCGAGAGCAAAGGTCGAGATTCCCATGCCACAGCCAATATCCAAAGCTTTACCACGTTTTATGGGGAGGAATTTTCCAAGTAGGGTTTTCTGCCTCTCCATTCTTTTCTTTCCAACTTCCGTCCTCGGGTCGTACATCCAGAGCTTTTCCTTATAGGTTGGCTCAAAAGTTTCTCCAAGGTTTTTGAACATAGCTTCACCCCCTCTGAGCAAGAATCAAGTCCTTATCCTTAAATTCCACCTCAAAGCCGTTCTTCTCAAGAACATAGCGCAGAATCCATGGAGACCATATGTAGAACTTATCCCTTAAGAATACACCTTTTTCAAAATCAATGAGCAGTCTCTCAAGATATCCTTCGTGAACATCCACGTTGATGTTTATCCTAACCAAGCCCTCAGCCTCAAGTCCCGGCTGGTTGAACCCCTTTATAAGCGTCCAGAGGAAGTCGCTTTCTTGAATCACAATGTAACCTTGAGGTTTTAGGACTCGTTTAATTTCCTGCAGAATCCTATCAAAATCCCAGATGCTAAAATGTGCCAGTGGATAACCTAGCAGAGCAACGAGGTCAAAGGTGTTTTCTTTGAAATCTAGATTTTTAGCGTTCATAACATAAAATTTTGCCTTTGAACCTCGCTTTTTGGCTAACTCTTTAGCCCGCTCTACGGCCTTTTCTTGAATGTCTATGCCCACAACGTCGAAACCCAGCTCTTCTAAAACAAAACTGCTTAGCCCAGCGTTGCAGCCAATGTCCAAAGCTCTGCCGCTCTTAATGGGTAAGTGTCTTGAAAGAATCTCTCTTAACTCTGAAAATCTTTCTTTACCTCTCTCGCTTTCTATATCGTATTCATCTTAGGTCTTTTCGTAAAAGGGTGAATCAGTATAGCCGAGGTCTTTAAACACTTCTTTTCACCCCATCTTTTGGATTATCCTTCCTGCAAATCTATTTATCCGAGCTTTGATTTCGTCTTCCTCGATTAAATCTCCCTTAATTGAGCTTCTCAGGTATTCACTTGAAGATATCAGAATTGCTTCGGGCCAGTAGTCCGATGTGGCAATCCCATGGAGAACCTCATGAAGTGCCATGTCCCCACCTGAAGACAAGTTCCCCACGACGATGAAGTTTAGCTTCTTTGCAAAGTCGTTCCATTCTTCATAAGTCTTGAAAACTGCCTGTCCTCTCTCGCAGAAAGCTCTGTAAAGAGCTGAAGCATGCCCTCCATAGGTCGGTACAGCAAAGATTAAGACATCGGCTTTTGTGGCCTTTTCGTAGAGCAGGGGAACATCGTCTTCAATGGGGCACTTTCCAGAGAAGCACTCATAGTTGCAGTGGCTGCGCGGTGTGATCTGAAAGTCATAGGCTTCTATTAGTTCACTCTCAAAGCCTTGTTTTTTTGAGATTGTCTAAACAATATTGCAAAAGTTTCGCACAGTTCCCATTTTTCCTCGCGCTGAATGCTATTCCTAAAGCCTTCATGATATCACACCCTAGTTCCCACCATCTGTGAAGTTGTATAATCTGTCCAGATTCACGGCCAGAATCGCCCCTAAAATCCTGACAACCAACCCCCTCAAACTAACATTCCTGCTCGGCCTCAGAAGAAACTCAGAAAACTTCGAAAACAAAGTCTCAATCCTCCTGCGAAAGTCAGACAAGTACTTGTAAAACTTCTTCTCCTCCAGATTGCTAATCTGATTCCCCCGCTTTACTGGCGTGTAAACAACGCCAAACCTCAGAAATTCCTCCTCGAGCCATCAAAAAACAGAAAACAGCCGGAAAACTCCTCAACAATCACCCAGAACTTTTCCCGGACAACACTCACATCATGCTTATTCGCCGGATCAACAGACAGTAAAGCCAGCAAATTTCCATCAGAGTAACAGGTCA
>NZ_WHIZ01000064.1:0-10788 GCF_009372125.1 Thermococcus sp. 101 C5 | reverse complement strand
ACAAAGGGCCGTGGTATAAATCAGCGTTTAAATCTCTCGGGCTGGATTATCTGCATGTGACTTTCGGGCCGAGGAACAGTGTTGAGCGCTGGTTTAGGACGTTGAAGGAGAGGACGAAGCGTTTCTGGAATAATTTCAGGGGTAAAGACTGGAGGAGGGTTCATAGGTTTGTTTTTCTGTTTGCCTTCTGGTATAATTTTGTCAGAATTCATTCTAGTTTTGGTGATCCGCCTGGTGATGTTACTGAATGGCTTCAGGAGGTGATACCCCAGTTATCCTGACAGTATCTCTTTTGTTTTCCGTAATTTTTAAATAGTCTCTAATTATACTTCCTTGTGGTGAAGCAGTTCCCAGAATGTGGGGTTTGTCAAGCCCGAATGGGGACTGTCGAGAGCCTTGAAGATGTGGGGAGTCTCCGTTCCCCCCGAAAGCCAGCCAATGAAGACGGGAGGCTGGAAGCCTACCCGTTACGAAATTAACACCCTACACACACTTTACGGGTAGGCAGAACGGTTGTTAACAATTTTGAGAAAGATATTTATTGGATTGATCTTAGGTGCAATTTACGGGTTGGTAGTGGGGTCTAGTGGGCACCCTGAAGCAGCGACTGCAATAAAACCCCTCGGTGACCTCTTTGTTAGACTCTTGAAAATGCTAGTGATGCCAATCATTCTGGCCTCATTGGTCGTCGGTGCCGCGAGCATAAGTCCAGCGAGGCTTGGAAGGGTAGGTATAAAGATAGTGCTGTACTATATGGTAACATCAGCCTTCGCAGTCTTTATAGGGCTCTTAATGGCAAACATCTTCAAGCCAGGCATTGGGCTTGAGCTCGGTGCAGGGGAAGGAAAGGCAATAGAGGCGCAGGCTCCGTCCCTCGTGCAGACTCTCCTAAACATCGTGCCCACGAATCCTTTTGCAGCCCTTGCAAATGGTGATGTCTTGCCAACAATATTCTTCGCCATTGTCCTGGGAATATCCCTCAGCTACCTTATGAACAGCGAAAACGAGAGGATCAAAAACTCAGCAACAACCCTTTACAATGCCTTCGATGGACTGGCAGAAGCTATGTACAAAATCGTTAGGGGAGTAATGCAGTATGCACCAATAGGTGTTTTTGCGTTGATAGCCTACGTTCTAGCAACCCAAGGGGTAAAAGTTGTTGGGCCTCTGGCAAAAGTTACAGTGGCGGTTTACCTTGGTCTGGTAATTCAAATAGTGTTCGTCTATGGACTACTCCTTAAGGTCTTTGGCCTAGACTTGGTCAAGTTCCTAAATAAAGCTAAGGATGCAATGATCACTGCATTCGTCACAAGGAGCTCAAGCGGTACTTTACCGGTAACAATGCGTGTTGCAGAGGAAAACCTGGGAGTTTCAAAGAGCATTTACTCATTTACACTTCCATTGGGTGCTACGATCAACATGGACGGTACCGCTTTATACCAGGGTGTTTGTGCGATGTTCATTGCCAATGCGATCGGACAGCCCTTGCCATTCACCCAGCAGCTTGTAATAGTGATCACAGCAGTTTTGGCTTCAATTGGAACCGCAGGTGTGCCTGGAGCTGGGGCTATAATGCTCGCAATGGTCCTGGAAAGCGTTGGATTGCCGCTAGAGCCCGGAAGTGCGGTGGCTTTAGCTTATGCAATGATACTCGGAATTGACGCCATCCTCGATATGGGCAGAACAATGGTCAACGTTACCGGCGACTTGGCAGGAACAACAATAGTTGCAAAAACTGAAGGAGAACTCGACGAAAGTAAGTGGTGATTTTTCTTTTCACTCTCTTTTTCAGCGTTATCGATGAATAGAGTTAAATACTCTATCACCATTTAGTTTTTGGAACAAAAAACATTGAGGGATAAAAATGAAAAGGTTAGGAAGTTTTTTGATAATTTTACTTTTGGGCCTTTCTTTTGTTCAGGTGGAGGCTATAGATTATTATAAGGAGGAATTTACGCTCAAAGTTGGGGTGCTTCGAAACGGGGATGCTCAAATAACGGTAGTGACTTCTATCCTGGGTCCAAAAGACAAGATACAAGAAGAGATTGCCAGCATATTAAATCAAACAAACCTTACCGAAGAAGAAGCAATAGCAAAATTTGAGGAAGAGCAGCTGAGCAGCTATATCGCCAGTTTAAAAAACACAGGAGTGGAGACTAAAAATCAAACCTTCAAAGTGACCAGCATTAGGGAGGACAATTTCACGGTAGTTTTCACAGCGTATGCAGAGAAGTTTGCCAATTACTATTCATACGACGGCTACTGGGAAATAATAGTTGACCCGACTAGGGGATATGGAGCTATGCAAATTCCAGACACTGGACTTTCTCAAAAAATGGAACTTCACAGCACGTTTATTATAGAGCTCCCTGAAGGGGCGGAGCTGGTTGAATACCCCCAAGCGTACGCAAAGGAATTCGGCCAGAGCAAATTCTCCGTAACGTCAAAAGTGGAAGGTAATAAAGTCATCATAAGCTCTGATATCTACCTGGAAGAAAACCTTTCTCCAGAAGGATTCAGAGCACTCTTCGGTGATTACAATGCATTTTACATTCGCTACACAACCCCCTATGAAGGAGAAGAAACATATCAATCAGTAAAGACTGAGCAGTATCTAAGGGCGGAGATTTTAGATGATGGGACTACCGAGTTATTCATAAGAGATACCTACATTGAACCAAAAGAGCAAGTAGAATTCATAAAGCTTCAAATAAACCTTATGGGGGCGGAGAATGTTACCGGTCTGATCCTCCAAAACTATCTTCAGGGGATGGTAGCTCAAGGGATGACCGTGGAAGACGCAAATGCAAGCATATTAGGCTTGGACAAAGAAGGGCCCTTGACAATAGAGACCAACTACCTACTGAAAAACTTTACCAAGTTGATAAATGGAACCTACGAATATTCCTTTGATCCAACACTTCTAAATCCTTCACAACTGGGATACAGGGCCCAAAACGAAATAAACCAGAGCCTAAAAATTGAATTCATCCTCCCGCCGGAAGCGGAAATTGTTGAGGTGCCAAAGAACATAAGCAGAGAAGTCAAAGGAAACACGTATTTCCTTTCCACAAAAGTTGATGGGAACAGGATTTTAATAACGGCCAACGTATTCGTAAGATACGGTGCCCCATTTGAAGACGTGTATTCCCTTGTAGGGGACGTTGAGAGAGGTTACATCAGATACAGGCTGTCATCGGAAGGAACCAACTTAACGACTACCCAGATAGCCGGAGTAGCGGGAGCGGTAATTTTGGTGGGTGTAGCTATTTTCATGCTGAAGAAAAGGTAGCATTAGGTTTTTAATTTCTCTTTTTCTATTATTTTGTTAGGTGGTGTAAATGACGAGAAAACTCTACTATGAGGATGCATATTTGAAGGAAGCTAAGGCAAAGGTAATCCAGATAAAGGAGAATGCCTTGCTTTTAGACCAGACCATATTCTATCCAACCGGAGGGGGACAGCCCCACGATACGGGCACTATAAATGAAGTTAGAGTTTTAGACGTCTACAGAGATGAAAGCGGGAATGTGTGGCACGTCGTAGAAGATTCGAGTCCCTTCAGCGTTGGAAACGAAGTGGAATTAAAACTCGACTGGGAGAGGCGCTATAAGCTTATGAGAATCCATACAGCACTGCACCTCTTAGACCATGTTTTCAATGAAGTTCTTGGAAAAGGAAACTGGCAGTTACATGGAAGCGGCATGAGCCCGGAAAAGGGAAGATACGATTTAAGATATCCTGAAAACCTCAATCAATACAAAGAAAAAATAATCGAACTCTTTAACCGCTATGTTGATGAGGGTGGAGAAGTCAAAATCTGGTGGGAAGGGGAGAAGAGGCTAACCCAAATCAGGGACTTTGAAATCCTCCCATGCGGAGGGACACATGTGAAGGACATTAAGGAGATAGGACATATAAAAAAGCTCAAACGCTCAAGTGCGGGAAAGGGAGTGCAGAGAATAGAAATATGGCTTGAAGATTAAACTGCGAGTGGGCCATGTGGATTAGAAAGATTTAAAAGCCCTTTGGAATTCATTTACTAACGCGCGGGGGTTGCCGAGCCTGGTCAAAGGCGCGGGATTCAGGGTCCCGTCCCGTAGGGGTTCCGGGGTTCAAATCCCCGCCCCCGCACCATTCTGTTCAAATTTTAAAAGAAGAAAAAGGCTCATCTTGTTATCTGTACTTCTTTCATGAGTTCTAAGGGCTCAGGATGCTTCTCAAAGTACTCCCTAACGGGCTTGAGTAGCTCTATTAAGTATTCAGCAACCGCATTCTTTAGGTCAAGTGGGTGTATCTTGCCCTCGGCAAAGTCCTTCTTGAGTTCTTCGAATGTTGTATACGTCACATCTCCTCCAAACTTGGCCGGCCTGTGAATTGTGAACTCCGTTGGTTCTTCTCTAAAGATTATGTGCTCAGCCCAGTCAAGCACCGGGTTGTATTTGACTTCTCTTGCCGGACAGAATGCCTTTCTAAGTTTTTGTTTTATTTCTTCTGGGCTGTCGTGGATGAAGACGGCCGAATAGGGTTTGCTCTTGCTCATCTTCATTGCCGCTTTGATTTCCTTGAACTCCTCCTCACTTTCAATTGGCCATTTTGGAGGCTCCTGGAGGCCTAAGAGGAGGTGGTGGTGAACAGCGATGGGCTTTACCTTCTCCCCGTTCCAAACAAGCGGATGATACTTTAGCTTCTCTGCAACCTCAATAGCAATGACATGGGCTTTTCTCTGATCCATTCCTGCATGAGCTATGTTAACTCCCTGGTAGAAAATATCCGCAACCTGCATGGCCGGATAGATTAGCTTTGCGAAGTCAATTGACTCTCCCATCTGTCTTCCCATAATTGTTATAGAGCGTAGCATTCTTGCCAGGGTGACGTTTTTTGAAATATCAATGACTGTCCTCCAGTAATCTCCTTTCTCTAAAATCTCGCTGGCCAGAACGAATTCTACCTTATCTGGATCGCCGCCCATAACCTTAATGCTCTGCTTCATACCTTCCTTGAAGTAAGTTAGGGCAACCTTCTGTATGACTTCGAGGTCTCCCCCGAGCTTATCGTTAATCCAGCTGTGCCAGTCCGCAAGGAATATCCTCGTTTTTATTCCGGCTTTTTGAAAGTCGGCTATCTTTGCACCGGCCATTAATCCTGTGCCAAGGTGAATGTAACCGCTTATTTCAAATCCTATGTAGTGCTGCAGTGGCATTCCAATTTCCAGTAAATGTCTGAGGTTCTCAACTGTCAGCACTTCCTCAGTAGGCTTCCTCGTTATCAGTGCTATTTTTTCTTCGATATCCATTTACACCACCTACCCACACATAGGAAAATAGCTCTTTTAAGTATTTTCTCTAACTGGACATTAAAGCAACTACCAGAAAACCAATAAGCCATTACGTGGCAAAAAGCGAGGGAAAGCTGGAAATCTCTCGTCTTTTACCGCATTGTTGGAGAGCCTGCTTTTGGGGTACACACATCAGTTGCAACAAAGGGACGTATATTTACTGAATGGAGAAAAGAATTTCATATCCATAAAAATGTGCATATGCACAAAGTTTATATGTCATAAATTTCAATCATTTTCGGTGATGCAAATGAGGATTGCAATCCCGGCTGAAGATGATAAAGGTTTAGAAAGCAAGGTAAGCGGGCATTTTGGGAGGGCAAAATACTTCGTTTTCGTGGATGTGGAAGAAAACCAGATTAAAGGTGCAGAGGTCGTTGAAGTCCCCTTCGATGAACATGCCCCTGGAGATTTACCTAACTTTGTGAAAGAACACGGCGGCAGTGTGGTTCTAGCTTACGGAATGGGAAGGAGAGCAATAGATTATTTCAACCAGCTCGGCATTGAGGTCGTTACCGGGGCTTACGGAAAGATTAAGGATGTAGTAGAAGCTTTTATCCATCAGGTTCTTGAGGTTGACCCACACTGGAAAGAAAAAATCGAGCGAGAAAAAGAGCACGGAGGGGAATGCGGGGAGCATGGGTGTTAATGACCGCTTTAAAAACACTTTTCTTTCCCATGTCTTCCGTGAAAACATCTACCGCACATGTGAGGGGTTAATTATAATTAGTTTGCAATCATAATTTTAATTGAATAAGGAGACTTTTTTCAAATTTTGCCGTTATAATTCAATGTAAAATCCATTCTGGAAATTTTAATAAAACTGCCGGGAGGTGATATTATGAGTGAAGACAGCGAGGACCAAATTAAACGTGCTCTCCTTGCTTTCAAGCTTATTCTGGGCAATCCTATTTCGAGGAAACTTATAAAGCCTTCTCTAAAAAAATACGAAATAAATGGGAGAGAGATGCCTGCTTTGTATTGGGCTCTCGCTCTTTATGCTGGTGAGAATATTAGATGTCCCGTAACGGTGAGATTTCAGGCTGATGTTATCAAACTCCTCTTAAAGCTTGGTATCAAGATTGCGAGGGGGAATGAAGAAGCAGTCAAAGAAGCTCTCTTAAGGGATCCACACATAAGAAGGGGAATTTGGGTTGTGCTTGAGGGCATAGCAAAGTATGGTGTTACCGTTCCCCAGCGTCTAGCCAGTCCCTTCCTGATAGTGTGGAACTTCACGAACATGTGCAATTTTAGATGCAAGCACTGCTACCAGAGGGCCGACAAGCCCTTACCAAGCGAGCTCTCTCTTGAAGAAAAAATAAAATTAGTGGATCAGCTGGACAGGGCAGGAGTTGCCGCAGTGGCACTGAGCGGGGGCGAACCAACCATTCATCCTCACTTCTACCGCGTTGTCAAAGAACTCGCTTCTAGAGGAATACACACTTCAGTTGCAACAAACGGATGGACTTTTGCCAATAAAGAGAATCTCAAAAAGGCAGTTGACCTTGGCTTGAAATACGTTGAAGTTTCCATAGACTCAGCGAATCCAAAGAAACATGACGAATTTAGAGGGATTCCTGGAGCCTGGGAGCGTGCGATAAAAGCCCTTGAGAATGCCGTTGAACTTGGAGTAAGCCACGGAATGGCAGTTGTTATGGATAAAGAAACTTTCCAAGAAATTGACGATATTCTCGACCTGGCAGAAACCATCGGGGTAAAGAGGGTTATCTTCTTCAATCTGGTACCCACAGGTAGAGCTGAAGACATGATAAATGTTGATCTAAGCCCCGAAGAACGTGAAAAGTTCATGAAAGCGGTTTACATGCAAATGAAAAAGAGAAAATTTGAAATACTAACAACAGCTCCCCAATATGCCCGTATAACCCTTATGGAGTCCAAGGGCAAAAACATCACTCCCGCCCACTTCTACATTGGAGAGAACAATGCTGTTAAAACTCTAGCAGAGTTCATAGGTGGGTGTGGAGCAGGAAGGATCTACGCTGGAATTGAACCCGATGGAACTGTGGTTCCATGTGTTTTCTTGCCGCTTCCAGTGGGAAACGTGAGAACGAAGAATTTCAAGCAAATATGGGAAGGGAGCAAAATCATGAACTTCCTCCGTGATAGAGACAACTTCACAGGAAAATGTAGGACATGCCCCTATAGAAACATATGTGGAGGTTGCAGGGCAAGAGCCTATCACTATACCTTGGATCTGCTTGGAGATGATCCAGGGTGTATAATAAACAAGGGAGTGTGGGAAGAAATCGTGAAACACGGCAAACCAAAGGGAATAACCGAAGTAAGCTGGGTTAACGAGAGTGTTATCATGAGAACTCCCATATTCTACGTCCCGAGCTACTACAGAGCCATAGAAGCAAAAGGAGAGAAGTTCCTCATCAAAGAGAGCGAAATAAAAACAAGAGAAAAACTTAGTGCATGAACATTTTTTCCAGTTTTTAAACCAAATGAAAAATCATTCCCTCAGAAGCCCCTTGATTATCAGCTCCGCCGCCTCTTCCTCAGTCAATCCCTTTGCCATGAGCTGCATCAGCTGTGCTTCGTTTATCCTCCCTATAGATGCTTCATGGGTGAGTTCTGCTTTATCGTTTTTCACACGAAGCAGAGGAATCGTTTGGACATCAGCGTTCCCCTTCACAATCTCGTGACACTCCACGTGCCCCTTCGTGTAGTCCCCGAGGCCATACGCCTCGTTAATTACATTTGCCCTTGCATCATCGAAGGCTATTACTGTGGTCTTTAGATTCGCCTTTGCATGACTTCCCTTCAAATATGCCACCTCTTTAACTTCCACGGAATCGTCTTTAACAGCTTTTATTTTTGAAACAAGCTCTGTCACAGCGTAATCGTCAAGTTCAGCCGTCATCTCAAGTTTAAGATCCTTTGCTCGATGCTTAGTTAATGAGAACTTCCCCGTGTACCTTCCTCTTTTCCCAACTTCTACCTCCGTCTTGCTGAACATTTTCACGCCTTCCCCATGAACGTGTTCATCTTCATAGACAACTGATGACCCCTCACCAATCCTGATTTTCGCGTATGCTTCATGGGTGAAGTCCTTGGCATAGGGAAAAATACAATGGGAGAGGAATTTAACTTTAGAATTCTTTCCGATGGTTATGTCAAAAATTACCCTCTGATACCCCTCATCTTTTAAAAATCCGGTGCATAGATGAATAGGGAACGGGAGTTCAGTTCCATCTGCTATTCTCACTTCAGCTTTAACGCCGTTCTCTATTTCCTCACCGACTATTTCAACGCCTTCAACGTTGTTTAATCCAATTATTTTGTCTCCACTTATAATTATCGCAGCTACCCTGTCTCCAAATAAGGAGGTATCAAGGCCCTCTTTTTTGTAAATCTCCACCAGTGCTTCGTATTCCTTTACTCGATCGATCTTAATGACCATCACTCATCCCTTCCAAAAGGGGACACTTTCCACAGGCCCTCTTATAATATTCAACAACTTCGTCAGAGAAACCTTTTCTCACCACTTTTCCACCACAAACAAAATAACTGAAGTCCGTTTTCTTTGCAATTTCTTCGTGATGGGTAATTAAAATTACCGTAGTTCCAACTTTTTTCAAATATCCCAAAATTCTGTCTATCAGCTCACTTGCTGTTATATCCAAACCGGAATCCGGTTCGTCGAGTATAGCATACTTCGGTTTTAAGAGAAGAATAGATGCAAGCTCAATTCTTTTCCTTTCTCCCCCACTAAGACTCCTATCGACAAACCTGTGACAGTAGAGTTCATATGGCAGTCCAACGATCTCAAGAACTTCCTTTACATCCCTCGTATCTACATTCAGTTTTCCTCCGAGCGTGAGGTATTCCTCAACGGTTATCCCATCATAACGAGCCGGCTCCTGCCAGAGCAGTGTAATTCCAAGCTTAGCCCTTTCTGTGATACCCAGGTCGGTTATGTCCCTTTCGTCGAGCAAAACCTTCCCTTCACTTGGCTTTATAACCCCCATCAAAATATAGGCTATAGTGGATTTTCCAGCACCATTCGGGCCTAAAATAGAATAACTCATGCCTTCCTTAAAGCGCATGTTGATGTTTTCTAGTATTTTTCTGCCATCTGTGGAATAGGTAACGTTTCTAAGAACCAACATGGATATCAAAGGGGTCTCATGTGAAGGAAATTTAAAGTTTTCTGAACATTTTTGTCCTCACACCAGTAGTTTAAAACAAAGACATATGAAAAATATTTTAAATGAAATTTTTCTAATATTAGTGAGGTGATTAAAATGCCTGAGGAAGTAGAGATGGAAAAATTACCAAAGTTTCTTCCGAGTTGCCATAAAGAAGCTGAAAACCTTGACATAATATTCACATGCTCGGGAGCTGCAAGTGTCGGGAAAATAGGTCATGAGGTTGGAGTTTTACTAACCAATGCTGGCCAAAACGCCCGTTTATGCTGCACCACAGCGGTTGCCGCCGGCTCAGAAATGCACCTCGACATAGGGAAGAGAGCGAAGAAGGTAATCGTTATCGATGGCTGCCCGATGAAGTGCGCTACAAAGGTTATTGATAAAGCGGGAATAAAAATCGACCACAGCTTCACTGTCACGGACTTCGGGATAGCCAAGCAACCCACCCTCGACATAAGCGATGAGGACGTCCTCAAAGTCGCCCTAGAGATAGCAGACAAGGTGGGGATAAAGCTCAATCTTAAACCATAGGTTGAGAACCTTTACATCTGAAAATCTTTTTAAATGAAATTTTCTTCAGATATATTGGTGATGCCCATGAAAGGTCTCATACTCTGTGTCTGTCAAGGTACATGCCCATCTTTCCAAAAGATGAACGTGTTCGAGATTTTAAACCACTTCAGAAGGGAGAAGAAAGTTGATTTTGTCGCTCTGCATCCCCAGCTATGTGCTACAGACGGTGACAACTTTTGGAGGGTTCTGCTTAAGAATGGAGAAGACATAGAGAAGCTCTTCGTGGCCGGTTGCGACCCGGTTATGCAGAAGAAGATGTTCGGGTGGACGTTTAAGGAGCTTGGATTTGACGAGAACAAATTCATAGGAATAGAGATCAGAAATATGACCACAGAGGAGGCAATCAAAGCAATTGAGGAAGCTATGAGTGTTGATAGCCAGGAGGGATGAAAATGGCAAAGAACTGGTACCCCATAATCGACTATGACAAGTGCACCGGCTGCCTGACTTGTGTGAACTTCTGCCCTCATGGGGTTTACGATGCCTCAGAGGGCAAGCCCAAGGTAGTGAACCCTGAGAACTGCGTCGAGTTCTGCAGAGGCTGTCAAAGGATATGCCCAACAGGGCTGTTCTCTAAATGGTTAAAAGCGTGAAGTTTAAATATTTTGACTTAGTATTTCTTAATGGGTGGTTTAGTGTGCCTAAGGCGACCTTTGTTATTAGTGAGGAAACCTTAGAGGAATTTAAAAAAGTGGCTATCCA
>NZ_WHIZ01000063.1:0-11393 GCF_009372125.1 Thermococcus sp. 101 C5 | reverse complement strand
GTTAGTTTGTTGTACCTGATTTTGGGGAACAGCTTCATTTCTTCGATTAGGACTCTGTAAGCGTGCTTGTAAACTCCTCCGAAGTGCAGGTGGGCTAGTATTGCGAAGGTTATCAGGTCGTAGAGGCTGATTATTTCCCTGTGAGTGTTTTTCGGGTAGTGTTTGCTGATTATCGGGTAGATTTCGGATTTTATGATCAGGATTTCCCTCTGAAAACTCAATACAACCACCAATCAACCAAAAAACTTAAGTACTTATAACCCTAACGATCTAATGGGAACTAGGGTAATATTTGTCAACAAAGGTAATTGAGCATCCCAGAATTGTAATTAATTATCTTCTGAAGTTCTACGATTTCAGGTATACAATGAGCTTGAGACCAGAATTTGAAGAACAATATGCCCAGTACTCGGAGATACTTTCGGAATTACAAAGCTATGGCGTAGATTTTGGTTCAATAGAAGATAAAATCAACGAAATAAATGAAAATGTTGAACAAATTGAGGAATACTATTCAAAGTATCTCGAACAGAAGTCGGTTTATTGGACTAAATATCCACTAGTGCCAATGGCTAACATTAGAAAAGCATACTTCCTTACAAAAGAAACCGAAGAAAAAATAAAAGAGATACTGCCGATACTGAACGCCACTCTTCAAGAAGTTAGGGAGTTAATCGCCCAACAGGCAAACCAAACCCTACCATCAGGAAATGAAACAACTCCGGGACCAAGCAACGTTACACAACCTTCAAATCAAACTATGAATCAAACAACCACAGTAACGGAGAATCAAACCCAAATAATAGTTAAGGTAGTTAGAGTTCTCATCGATGCAAGCCATGACCAATATTATAATGACCAAAGACTTAGCGGATTAATGACCAGAATAAAAGACGAGCTCGGATGGTTAGTGGATGTGAATCACCAAGAAAGCCTGAGCAAAGAGCTTCTCTCAAAGTACGACGTGCTTATTATAACAAATCCGGGAGAAGATATCACCGAACAAGAAGCGCAAGCAGTTAAAGAGTGGGTAAGGGAAGGTGGGGGACTGCTTATAACTGGAGACTGGTATAGATATGTGTATTACAAGAGCCTCAACAGGATTACAGAAGAATTTGGAATCAAATTCAACCCAGACGAGCTTATGGATGATGATAAGAATACAGGACGTTCATATTTCCCATTAATAGGTGAATTCAACTTCGACCATCCGGCAACTAGATTCCTAAACGAGGACTCACAGCTCTACTACAATGGAGGCACTTTAGATATAAGTGGAAATGCGGTCTGGATTGTCAGAGGATACCCAACCTCCTATGCAGTAGATAGCAGCGGAAAAGTAACAAAAGAGAAGGGCTCAAAACCCGTTGTAGCAGCAGCTGTTGAAGTAGAAAACGGCAGAATAGTCGCCTACGGCTCAAGCAAATCCCTCAGCGACGATTACTACGGAAAGTACATAGAAAGCAACTGGCCATTCCTGAAAGGGGTTTTGCTGTGGTTAGCAGGGGAAATCTGATTCAGTTCTCTTCCCCCATATTTTTACTCCATTTTTATATAAGCAAGGGATAATAAGAACATCATTTCTACATTCATCGAAACGAAACGATTTTATACTTCAAGAGGGCACTTTTATATGCATTAACCCGAGGTGATGTGCATGCATGAGCTTGTTGAATTTGCCGTCGAAAAAGCCCAGGAGCTGGGTGCGAGTTATGCAGAAGCAAGGTTCGAGGAGAAGAACGGAACGGAAATAGTCATGAAGAACGGCAACCCGGAAGGGCTTGGGATATTAGCCGATAGAGGTATAGGTATCAGGGTTCTTGTGAACGGCGGGATGGGCTTTGCTTCTACAAACGTCTTAACAAAGGAAAGCGTGGAAGAAGCCGTTAAAAAAGCTGTAAAGCTCGCAAAAGCCGCGGCAAAATTAAGAAATAAGCCCATACAGTTCAGCGAGGAAGACTTCCATCAGGTTTTCTACGAAGTGAAGATGAAGAAGGACTTCAGAAATGTTAGTGCCGAGGAAAAAATGGAATACCTCAAGCTCATCGAGGAGAGTGTAAAAGAAACCGGCGTAAACACCCCAATGCGCTTCTTGAGGTATGGAGACTTCATGTGGCACAAGGTTTTCATGAACAACGAAGGAGCCCTTGTCGAGAGCCTTATACCTAGGGTTTCCATAACTTACAATCTAGTTGTCTTCGAGGACGGACAGATGGAGCAGGCCCCATTCGTCCAGAGGGCATTTTCCGGCGGGCTTGAGCTTATTGAGAAGGATAAGCCATGGGAGTGGGCCGTTAAGGATGTCAAAGCCCTTCAAAAGCTAATAAAGGAGGGACAAAAGCCGCCGGAAGGGAAAGTCGATGTTGTCATAAGCCCAGAAGTTGCTGGTATAGCAGTCCACGAGAGTGTTGGGCATCCCTATGAGCTCGACAGAATAATGGGAAGAGAAGCGGCTCAAGCTGGAGAGAGCTTTGTAAAGCCCGAGATGCTTGGAGAAAGAATTGGAAGTGAAGCTGTGACCGTTATAGAAGACCCAACAATTCCGAACAGCTGGGGCTTCTACCTATACGATGACGAGGGTGTAAAAGCGAGGCCGAGGTATCTCATCAGAGAAGGTATAATAAACGAGTTCCTGATGAACAGGGAATATGCTGCTTACCTTGGAATGAAATCAAACGCGGCTGCGAGGGCACTTAACTACAACCGCGAGCCTATAGTGAGGATGGCAAACACATACTTAGCCCCGGGAGATTACTCCTTTGAGGAGCTGATTGAGGACGTCAAGCTCGGCGTCTACATGGTGAGCTTTAACGAGTGGAACATAGACGATAGGAGATACCAGCAGAGGTACATCGGCAGAGAGGCTTACCTAATCGAGAACGGCGAGATAAAGCACCCAGTAAGAAGACCAGTTCTTGAGATAACCACCAAAGGACTGTGGAGCAGCGTCGATGCCGTCGGAAAAGAAGTAGAATTCTATCCGGGCACATGTGGAAAAGGCGAGCCTAGTCAGGGAGTTCCGGTATGGATGGGAGGGGCCCATGCGAGACTTAGGGATGTCGTGCTGAGGAGGTGAAAAAAGATGTTCGAGATTAACGAACTAATCCTGAAAAAGGCAAAGGAGCTAGGCTTTGGCGATGTTGTTGTATTGGCTTATGAGCAAAACAGGAGGCAGGTGAGGTTTGCCAACAACGAGATAACCGTTGCAAAGAACTGGCACACACAGAGGGTGGAGCTTTTCGTTGAGTACCAGAAGAGATTGGCCTCAACAACTTTAACAGCTCTGGATGAGGAGACAATAGAAAAATCTCTTCAAGCACTCATGAAGAGCGTTAAAAACCTTGCTCCCAAAGAGGACTACTACGGAATAGCCGAGGGGCCCTTTGAATACAGAGACATCCCCGAGACCTTTGATAAGGCGATAATTGAGCTTGATGAGCCAAACGAATACGTTGAGGCTGCAATAAATGCCGCTCTCGAAGAAGGAGCAAAGAGAACCGCTGGCGTCCTTTACACCGACCACAACAAGCTCTACCTAACAACAAGCAACGGCGTCGAGGCTTTTGACGAGGGAACGGGGATAGAGATAAGCATAAGGGCATTCATAGGCGACGAAGAGAGCGGACACGGAACAAACTCTGTGAGAGTCCTCAAAAAGTTTGACCCAGAGAGTGCGGGAAGGAAAGCTGGGGAAATTGCAAAGATGGCCGTCAATCCTGTTCAAGGTGAAGCCGGGACTTTTGACGTGATATTCGACCCACTAGCATTCGCTAACTTAATGCGCTACATGAGCTCCATGAGCTCAGCCTTTGCTGTAGAGGCGGGATTCAGTTTCCTAGTGGGCAAACTCGGGCAAAAGGTTGCAAACGAGGGTGTAACGATCAAGGACATAGGTAACATGCCAAACGCCTATGGAACAAGGAAATTTGACGACGAAGGTGTTCCTACAAAGGAAACAACAATAATTGAGAACGGAGTTCTGAAGACATATCTCCTCAACACAAGCTTTGCAAAGAAATACAACACGGAAACCACTGCAAATGCAGGTTTGTTAATGCCTCATGCATGGAACGTATACCTCTCACCGGGAGACTACTCGAAGGAGGAGCTCTTCAGCGAGGTTAAGCGTGGAATCTACATAACCAACGTGTGGTACACAAGGTTCCAGAACTACGTTACCGGAGACTTCTCAACGATTCCAAGGGATGGAGCATTCTTAATTGAGAACGGCGAGATAGTAAAGCCCATAAGGAACATAAGGGTAAGCGACAACCTCCAGCACATACTTGAGAGCATTGCAGCATTAGGAAAAGACCTCTATCACATCCACTGGTGGGAAGTCAATACTCCAGTGTTTACCCCCTATGTCCTGGTAAAAGATGTTGGAATAACAAGGGCTACAAAGTAAAGCCTTTTTCTTTTCTAAATTATTTTCAACAGGCCCAAGCTTGGTATTAGGGTTATGAGGATGCTCAAAAGCCCTCCAATGATGAGGGCTGGTATGGTCTTTCTTTTTTCCATTCCAAAGATATAAGCGGCTAAACTGCCCGTCCACACTCCCGTCCCCGGAAGAGGTACGGCAACAAAGATGATAAGACCCAAAAACCCCCACTTCTCCACGTAGGGATGCGCTTTCTTTCTAACCCTTTCCACATACCTCAGATACAAATCGGCAAATTTCCCCAGGGGAGTGTTTTTGAGCCTGAGCATTACCCAGTCTACCAGGGGCAGAAGGAGCGGTAAAGCCAAGGAAAGCAGCAACACTCCAAGAGATGCCATAATCAAAGTACCGGGAAGAGAGTAACCCCTACCTATGCCATATACTATGGCATACCTCCCCTCAAACGTTGGAACAAGTGAGAGCAAAAACACCTCGAGCAGACCGTTCATTTTGAGCACCAAACTCATAAAAATAAAGAGGGGTTAAAAACCTATTCCCGCTCTCTCGTTTACTTTCTTCCAGTTTCGCCGATAGAAGAACGAATATCTGCCACGGGTAATTTTCTCTTCCCACTTCTCTACAAGCTCTTTTTCCTTTTCAAATGCCCATTTTGTGAGTTCTGCAAGGCTTTCGTTCTCTTTAAGTTCCCTCGTCCGTCTTATTATCTCCATCTGCAGCTCATCCCTTTCCTTCAAGAACTCCTCAATGTACCTCTGATAGCTAGTCTGGAACAGCCTGTGGAACTTTTCAATTCTCCACCAGTAGTTTTTAGGATTATAGCGGTTCGTAGGCACCTCTGACTCCGGAATTCCACCTTCAAAAGATATTGGCTTAAAAATGCTCAAACAGGGAAGTGAAGTTCCGGTGAACCAGTGTACATCCCTCCCAAGCTCCGAGATTTGAGATGAAGCGGTTTGGGAAGGCCGTGTTAAACCACCATAGTGCATGCAGATATCTCTCATGGAGCCTTTTTCAGGGGAATATGGTTCAAAGCTATGAGACCTTAGAATTTCTATCATGTACTCAAAAGTTATCTCTCCCTCTCTTTCTTTGAGTTTCCGATATGTGAAGGCTCTCCTCTCCCTCCCATGGGCAAAGTGGGTATAGAATCTATCGGAGAAGTGCTTTGCAAAACTGAAGTTTGGCCTCTTGGCGAGCCTCTCGACGCTTTCCGAAGCTAAGTCCCAGTCATCATCTATAGTGAGAGCATTTGAAATAGAATAGATGCTCTCAATCTTCTTCGCAACCCAGTGCTTGCCAGCAGTCTCTAAAACCCACGCCTCTTGTGGATCCGCAATTATAAATGAGTTGCTGTAGAGCAGTCTGTGCTCATAGCTACCATTTCCTCCCTGCCCATGGCTCTCGATTATATCAATTATGAAATGAAGTGCCTCTTTAGAGGTTTTCGTTCTTTCAAGGGCAAGCCTTATCATGTCCATTCCTAGGATTCCTTTCTCCGGGATTTTCTCCTTGGTGAAAACAGCGGTATTGCCTATCGCAAGCCCAAACTCGTTAACTCCCATCTCAGCACCCCAAATCCACCAGGGGCGAGAAAGAATCACCGCGTAAGTCTCTTTAGCCTGAGGAAATTCAACGTATGTTAGCTTAACGGTTTCTTCCTCATGCTTCTGTCTTGGAATAACTTCAAGAACCTGAGCCTCATTTGGGTCTCTGTCGCTGTTTTTCGCAAAGAGCATTACCTTTTCTTCAGTAGCTTTAGGCGTTGCAACAAGAATATCACACATATACAGCACCTAAAAAAGATTGGAGATAGAGGTTTTTAACAATTTGGAAAAGCATCAAGGCTTCAAGCAATCTATGGAGTCTAGGTACTCCCCTTTCTCCTTGTCCCAGTGGGAGTGATAGAACCAGTCAGCTGCTTTGCAGTATTCAAAGAGTTCATCCTCTTTGAAGTAGAGAGCTATCTCCCTCTTTGCTGTTTCCTCGCTGTCTGAGGCATGAATAACGTTGTAAATCGCATCTCCCACGTCAAGACCGTAGTCTCCCCTTATGGTTCCCGGTTCTGCATCCTTGGGGTCAGTTGCGCCGCACATCTTTCTTACGACGCTTATAGCATACCTACCTTCGAGAACCATGACTACGCTTGGCGCTTTTGTGATGTAGTCTATCAGGGGCTCAAAGAAGGGCTTTCCTTTGTGCTCTTCATAGTGCTTTTCTGCCAGTTCTCTATCGATGTGAATCATCTTCATTCCGATTATTTTAAGACCTTTCTTCTCGAATCTGCTTATAATTTCACCTATAAGACCTCTAACAACAGCATCGGGCTTTATAATCACAAGAGTCCTTTCCGTCTTGTTCATTGGCAACACCAAGAAGAATAAGCCCGAGGATTTAAAATCCTTTTTAGTCCCGCACAAGATTTATAACTTACCTCTGCCTTTTCCCTCTGGTGAAGAAAATGGAGTTCAGGGAAATCATACTCAAATATGCGCTCATCAATGCAGTGCAGCATGATGGAAAAGCAAACCCTAAAGCTGTTATAGGAAAAATACTGGGCGAGAACCCGGAGTTGAGACCAAAGGCAAAAGAGATAATTCCTCTTGTCAATGATGTTGTTCAGGAAGTTAACTCCATGAGCAAGGAGGAGCAGGAAGCAAAACTCAGAGAGATCTATCCCGAGTTCTTTGAGGAGAAGAAGGAGAAAAAAGAAGAAAAGAAAGGCCTCCCACCACTACCAAAGGCAGAAAAGGGAAAAGTAGTCACGAGATTTGCGCCAAACCCGGATGGAGCTTTTCATCTTGGAAATGCAAGGGCAGCTATCCTAAGCCACGAGTATGCAAGGCTCTATGATGGAAAGTTCATCCTCAGATTTGACGACACCGATCCAAAGGTTAAAAGGCCAGAGCCCATATTCTACGACTGGATAATTGAGGATTTGAAGTGGCTCGGCTTCCAGATAGATGAGATTCACTACGCGAGCGACAGGATCGAAATTTATTATAAATACGCTGAAGAGCTCATAAAGATGGGAAAGGCGTATGTATGTACCTGTGAGCCGGAGCACTTCAGAAAGCTTAGAGACGAAGGAAAAGCCTGCCCCCACAGAGACCTTCCCCCAGAAGTCCAGCTAAAAGAGTGGGAAAAGATGCTCAACGGGGAATACAAAGAGGGAGAAGCTGTTGTTAGAATTAAGACCGACCTAAACCATCCAAACCCGGCTGTTAGAGACTGGCCGGCCCTTAGGATAATTGACAACCCCAACCACCCAAGAACCGGAAACAGGTACCGCGTATGGCCGCTCTACAACTTTGCCTCCGCTATAGACGACCACGAGCTTGGTGTTACACACATCTTCAGAGGGCAAGAGCATGCCGAAAACGAGACGAGGCAGAGATACCTCTACGAGTATTTTGGGTGGGAATACCCGGAGGCAGTCCACCACGGAAGGCTCTCCATTGAAGGGGTAATCCTAAGCAAATCCAAGACAAGAAAGGGTATTGAAGAGGGCAAGTATCTCGGCTGGGACGACCCAAGACTTGGAACTATCAGAGCACTGAGGAGAAGAGGCATTCAGCCAGAGGCCATTAAGGAACTTATACTTGAAGTCGGGCTCAAGAAGAGCGACACAACCGTAAGCTGGGACAATCTAGCTGCAATAAACAGAAGGATACTTGAGCCAATAGCAAACAGGTATTTCTTCGTCGCCGACCCAATTCCGATGGAGATTAAGGGGTATGATGAAGAATTCACAGCAGAGATACCTCTCCATCCCGATTACCCGGAAAGGGGAGTTAGGAAACTCAAATTCACCCCCGGAAAGCCAATTTATGTCTCAAAAGACGACCTTGAGCTATTGAAGGACAACGAATACATCAGGCTCAAGGATCTGTTCAACGTCAGAATAGTTGAAGTTAGCGAAGAAAGGATCACAGCAGAGTTTGACAGCATTGAATACGAGAAAGCCAGAGAGAACAAATGGAGGATGATTCACTGGGTCCCCGAAGGCAAGCCGTGCGAAGTTCTTGTCCCAGAGGGAGAAGAGCTTATCGTGAGAACCGGACTGCTCGAGAAGAATGCGAACTTAAAAGTTGACGACATCGTGCAGTTTGAACGCTTTGGCTTCGTGAGGGTGGACAAAGTTGAAGGGGATAAAGTGATAGCGATATTTGCTCACAAATGAGCCTTTTCTTTTTTCCACCCCAATACTCTTGACTGCAGGTGCCTTTTTGGAAAAATCGTGAGAGGGTCTATTCCTCTTTCCCGCAAAAGATGTCTAAGCTCAACCTCATAGTCAGATTTTTCGAGCTTTTCACTTTCTTTAAGCTCCACCACGAAAAGCTTCTCCGTAAGCTCTCGTATTGTCTTATAGCCCAGACCGAGAAGAGGCCTTATGTACTGAACGTTAAACCTGTCCTCAAGGCTTCTCGTTTTTCTCTGATCAAGGAAGGGCACTCTGTCATCTCTTCTTGTTCCATCGCTTATCCTTTCCACATGCTCAAGCTTTGCAACTTCCTCCAACGCTCTTTCGTGGATAAACTGAATTGCATTGCTAGGATGGGAGTCCCTTATGCACATCTCAGCCGCTTCCTCAAGGATTTCCCTGTCAAGGAAGATTACCTCATGGGAAAAGCCAAGGGCTTCAGCAGTCTCTTTTGCATATTTCCAGCTGTCGAGGACTCCAAAGTTAATCGTGATAAGCTTTACCTCATATCCCAGCTGTCTCAGGATGTATGCCGCGAGTGAAGAATCTTTTCCACCGCTGTAAAAATGATAAACCTCCATAGAGCTCACCAGTGGTTAAAAAGGTTAAAATCAGAGAGCACTCCAAAATGGATCCTGCTGGGCCTTCACCTTTGCAGTCTCTTTTAATGCCCTTATATCGCTCTCGTCCAGTATGTCTTTGAGCTCTTTCACAAGCCTTACTGCGTCGTCTCTGCTTATATCGACGTAGAGTATCTCTCCGGGATGAATGTGCCTTCCTACTATTGCACCGTCGATGGCTATAGCAACCTGATCTCCTCTCTTTGCCTCCTGCAGGAAGTCTTCTTTTGACTTGATTGATTTTATAACGCCGACTCTCTCTCCGTTCTGCTTCATAAGTGGATACCCTGGCTTTATTCTGCCTTCAAGGACCTCTATCCCTACTATCGCTGGGTGGCTCCTTCTAAAGATGTAGCGTTCGTCCGGAAAGATTCTAATGACTCCGGGGAACTTCGTCTGAGCCAAGAGCTCTTTTTTCTTCTTTTCTTCCTCAGCTTTTACCCACGCCTCGTAGTCTTCTATGACTTTGTAGATAATGTTTCCAACGAATATCGGGACATTTTTGGCCTTTGCAATTTCCTCTGCATCTTCGTTAACTTTCACATTGAAGCCTATGACAACACCGTAGCGGGGCTCTTCCTCTTTTACGCTCAGTGCTTCCATAACGTCTGTTTTGCTTATGTTCCCAACATCTGCCTTTCTTATTGGGATGTTCTTTGCTTGCAGCTCTTTGCTAAGTGCTTCAAGGCTTCCTATCGTATCAGCTTTTACAATGACCCCAACTTTGTCGGTGCTTATAATTACACTCTTTATCTGCTCAAGGATTTCCTGCTTTGCTCTTTCTATCTCTTCCTCACTTCTCGCCGCTATAACGGGCGAACCCGCAAGGGCATCTTCTAAGTTTGGAGCGGCTATCTTAATACCAGCCGCGGCAGAAACTTCTTCCACCTGATCAAAGCGGTATCTTGGGTCTCTTATCTCATCGAGGGGTTTCGGTTTAAGGAGAGCCCTTATTTTCGTAACGATTGCCTTGTCCTTGCCACCCACGACTATTATGTCGTCTTTTCTCAGTGTTCCATCATAGATTATCACATCTATTGTGGTTCCAAATCCGACTTCTTCCCTAACTTCTAGAATAGTTCCTCTCGCAGGCCCTTCAACCTCTATCTTCAGCTTTTCTTCGAGATATTTCTGGGCCAAACCGGCTATAAGTACCAGCAGCTCTGGAATGCCAATTCCATATTTGGCTGAGATGGGTATTATAGCAAGCTCTCTTCTGAAGTCCTGAACACGGTCAAATCTGTTGGCCTGGAAGCCGAGTTCATAAAATTTTCCAATTAACTCCCAGAGCTTTGTCTCAAGCTCCTGAACTGCTCTTTGGTCTTGTTTTTTGATATTCACCAGGAAAGGCTCGTTTTCAACGATTTTCCACCCTTTTATACGGTCAATTTTGTTTGCAGCAACAACAAAAGGAGTCCTGTATTTTCTCAAAATCTCTATGCTCTCAAGAGTCTGGGGCTGGAAGCCCTCGTTTATATCAACAATAAGGATTGCTAGATCAGCTAAACTGCTTCCCCTAGCCCTTAAGCTTGTAAAAGCTTCGTGACCGGGAGTGTCTATAAAAAGCAAGCCCGGAATCTTGATTTCACCCTTCCACAAGCTTAAGAGGGGCCCGGCAAGTTGTCTGACCACTTCGATAGGAACTTCAGTAGCACCAATGTGCTGGGTAATCCCACCGGCTTCTTTCTCCGCTACACGTGTATTACGTATCCTATCGAGTAATGTGGTCTTACCGTGATCTACGTGCCCAAGAACGGCTATAATTGGTTGTCTAATCTTTTTCATAATCTCACACTCCACAAAACTTTTGATAAGCGTTACGGGATTAACTAAAACACCCGCTTTTTAAAGGTTAGGGGGGCGTGTTTATAGTAACCTTTATTAGGGTTTTTGCTGAATTCTTTCGGGTGGTTGTCGTGATCCCCAGATGGGATCACAGACTCAAAGACCCTGAAAGCGTGGCATTCGCAATTCTTGACGTTTTAGCAGACTTCGAATCAGAAGGAAAGCTGAAGAACCTGCCAAAATCCAAAAAATTTCCAGTAAAAACAATACTGGCAATACTCCTCTTTAAACAATACTACAACCTACCTCTCAGAGACGCCCAGCACTACGGCAGAAAATTCTTCGGAGCAAACATTCACTACTCAACCCTCCACAACTGGGAGAA
>NZ_WHIZ01000062.1:0-11606 GCF_009372125.1 Thermococcus sp. 101 C5 | reverse complement strand
GTAATGTGTTATGGTCTGAAAATCCTCCTCAGAGTCAAATACTGTTTAAATAACAGGGGGTGAAACTAAACACGCCCGAAGGGACAGAAAAATTTATAAACCAACTGAGAAGAGAAATAAACGGCGCTCTTGCGGGGGTTGCCGAGCCTGGTCAAAGGCGCGGGATTGAGGGTCCCGTCCCGTAGGGGTTCCGGGGTTCAAATCCCCGCCCCCGCACCAAAAGACTTCTGACTCTTCTGAAAAAATTCCAAGACAAAGTATAAGGTATAAGATGCTAAGAGACATTAAGAAAAAGAGAAAAGAGATTATGGGCGGAACTTCTCCTTATACAATTCAGCAAGCTTTTCAATTCCTACCGGAATGTCATCCTTGCTTGGCCTTGAGAAGTTAAGTCTTATGGCGTTTCTTCCACTTTCATCTGTGTAGAACGGCTTTCCTGGGACTACCACTACTCCCTTCTTCTCCATTAGTTCACCTGCGAAGGCTATTCCGTCCGCTCCTTCTGGTAAGAACAGCATAATGAACATTCCCGCTATTGGCCTTGTAAATTCTGCATCCGGCAGGTTTTCCTCCAGAGCCTTCAGCATGATGTCCCTCTTTTCTTTATAACCTAGGAGTGCCCCTTCCAGGTGATACTTCTCGAAATAGCCCCTCTTTAAGTACTCCAGAGCGATGTATTGAGAAATAGCTGGGGCACAGAAGTCAATAGGCTGCTTCTGCATAAGAACCTTTTTGAGGATTTCTCCCTCGGCTATTATCCATCCAATTCTGAATCCAGTTCCAAGGACTTTGCTAAGCGTTCCTGCCACAATGACTCTTCCCTCATCGTCCAGAGCCTTTAGGGGTACTATATCCCCTCCCTCATATCTCATGAAATTATAAGCGGCATCTTCAATTATTAAGAGGTCATATTTAGATGCAATTTCAAGCAGGGCTTTTCTGCGTTCCATGCTCATGGTGACGCCCATCGGATTCTGACCGGTTGGGATGGTATAGATGAACTTAATTTTCTGCCCTTTAGCTTTAAGCTCCTTTATTTTCTCCTCCAGCAGATCCACTCTCATACCGTCATTGTCAACTGGGACTCCCTCAATTTTGGCTCCCAGCTGCTCAAATGCCAGCAAGGTGTTTATATAAGAGGGGTTCTCTGCTATCACGACATCTCCAGGGTCTATTAAAACCCTTCCAAGGAGATCCAGCGCTCCGGTTCCTCCTATTGTAATAACAATGTTTTCTGGAGAAACTTCCAAATGATCATATTTTTTCAAAAACCTTGCCAGTTCTTCCCTAAGCTCCGGGATTCCATTTGCTGGAGTATACATAACAGACTTTGGCTCTTTTTCAAGGACTTCTTTTGCTATTTCTCCAAGGGCTGTCCTTGGGATTAACTCCGGATCTGGGTCTCCAGCCGCGAGGGAAATCAATTTCATTCCTTTCTTTTGAAGTTCTGAAGCCTTTTTCATAACCTCAGCTAAAGCGGAGCCCTTAATCCAATTCGCCCTTCCGGCTAGATATTTGGTATAATCCATCCACATCACCATTAACTAATCTTCATAAAGGTATTTATACGTTTTGACCCTTATCTTAGAAGGGGAATGCCATGAAGCCTAAAGTGTTCATAACCCGACAAATTCCGGAAAATGGAATTAAGATGATCGAAGAATTCTACGAAATAGAACTCTGGGAGGATCCAAAAGCACCTCCACGGGAAGTGCTCTTAGAGAAAGTCAGAGAGGTCGATGCCCTGGTGACTCTTGTGACTGACAAAGTAGACGAGGAGCTGCTAGAAAACGCCCCCAGATTGAGGATAATAGCCCAGTATGCAGTCGGCTATGATAACATAGACATAGAAGGGGCTACAAAAAGAGGAATATACGTTACAAACACCCCCGGAGTCCTTACGGATGCAACGGCTGACCTTGCATTTGCCCTTCTTCTATCGGTTGCGAGGAGAATTGTAGAGGCTGATGCCTTTGTGAGGAGTGGCGAATGGAAGAAAAGCGAAGTCGGCTGGCATCCGCTAATGTTTTTAGGATATGGGCTGAAAGGAAAGACTTTGGGGATAGTGGGGTTTGGAAGAATTGGTCAGGCTATGGCAAAGAGAGCTAGAGGATTCGGGATGAGAATCATTTATTACTCAAGAACTCGCAAACCGGAGGCAGAAAAAGAAATTGATGCAGAATATGTAGACTTTGAAACCCTTTTGAAAGAGAGCGACTTTATAAGCCTTCACGTTCCCCTAACCAAAGAAACTTACCATCTGATAGGGGAGAAGGAGCTCAAGCTTATGAAGCCCAATGCAATTCTCATAAATACCTCTAGAGGGGCAGTTGTCGATACAAATGCCCTAATCAAAGCATTAAAAGAAGGCTGGATCGCTGGAGCAGGCTTGGACGTCTTCGAGGAAGAACCCTACTATAACGAGGAGCTTTTCAAGTTGAAGAACGTTGTTTTAGCCCCACACATAGGCAGCGCAACTCATGAAGCACGAGAGGGAATGGCAGAGCTGGTTGCAAAGAACTTAATAGCATTCGCTAAAGGGGAAATTCCTCCGAACATTGTTAATAAAGAAGTTGTAAAAATTAGAAAACCAGGATTTGAATAAAACGCTTAGCATCATCGCACATACAGACGTTGTTGAACTGACCTCCTCCCCGCCATGAACGGCGAGGGTTCCAACGAGTTAACCCCCCGCCACTGGCGGTTCGGTTTACGGGCGCATTGCCTACTCCCGTTGCCGGTTTCGGCTCAGCCCGAAGGCCCGGTCTTGGGCCCGTTACCCCTACCGGCCAGAGTCGGATTGGGGTTATCGTTTCAGAGGCCACCCACCAGAGTTTTTAACCGCTCAAAGGCGGTTTTTTAGAGGACGCCTTACGGCGTCAACCACTCCAAGCGGAGTGGTAACGTGAAACCCCTCGTCTCATCGGGTTGTTTTACGGTGGCCTCTCCGAGGCCTTACTACATCCCAAAGTTTAAAAGAGTTTCGCCTTAAAAGTAAACATAACTCTCTCCTCTATCCCACTCTTTGATCTTTTTAGCCATCTCCCTTAACTCTTCCTCACTGTATTTGTGTTTGTATATTATCCTCCCTTCTTGATAACTTCCGTGAAGACGGTAGTAGTTAATTCTCTTTCTATGGAGGGGCTCTCGTATCAAAGGGTCTGTGACATCGATGAGATCAAACTCCCTAACGAATTTCTCTATTCCCTTTTCACTCCAACCTCTAAGTTCAACTGCAATTTCAAAATCCCTCCTTTCTATCTGCTTAAAGAATTTTTCTGCATTAGCAAAGCTTTCTTCATTTTCTTTAAAACTCTTGGGGAGCTGAATCAGAATAAACTTTGCTCCCAACGCCTCAGCTTCTTTAAGTGTAAGCTCCCAGTACCTAAAAACCTTCTTTGTAGGTCTTAACAATCCCACATCTCTGGATGGCTTTACGTTGCTCCTTCTCCATGTGGGGCTAGTGGGAGGATGTGTTATACCCTGGAATGCCTTAATAGAAAACACAAAATCTTCTGGGGCTTCTTTTCTCCATTTTTGGAGGGTCTTTTCCTGCAAGATCTTGTAAAAAGTTTGCTGAACCTCTACAGTGCTGAAGTCTTCAAAATACCTCTTCTTGCCTTCACAAAAACCACACGTTCCGACGAGTATCATGATAAAGAATAAAGAAAGGTAATTAAATACCTTTTTCCTTAGCCTCAGGTGGTTCCTCTATAAGGTTGTCGCTGTATTTGTCGTAGTCGGCAATGAGGAATTCATCACTCATAGATAGTGCCTTTACAGCCTTCTCCTCTCCCGGAAACTTTTTGCCCGGACACACATCCACACAGAGGGCACAGAACATGCAACGGGAAACATAGTGCCTTATTTTCCTAAGCTCCGGAATCCATTCCATGGCGTTTGCAGGGCATACCGTTATACACAGCCTGCACCCAATGCATCTCTCGGGATCGTAGTGCAGCTTCCCCCTAAATCCTTCTGGAACAGGAACTGGAGGGTGTATCTTTACTTCTCCTTTTTGGATCTTTTCAACAAGCGATGTCACATCTTTTGGAGCGTGCTTTACCGGAAATGGATTTGTAAACGGCCTCTGAAGCATCTGTTTTATCATTAGGAACATTGCTTTTGTTGGCACTTCACATCACCTCCGCCCATATCAATATCACTCCAAGCAGGGCTATTATGTTCACGTATACCCAAAAGATCCTCGATGCCTGCTCTATCCTGAACCTTGCGAAGGATGTCCTGACCAGCGTTACCGCTAGAATATAAAGCACCAGCACTTTAAAGAGGAACCACAGACCTTCAGCTATATAGAGAGCGGCTCCCGAAAGATTCAAGCCAAACAGGTAGCTCAATGTGAAGGGGAAGAATAAAACTACCTCCAAGGCTATCATGGCAAAGCCCCTAACTGCATCTGAAAGGTAGAACAAAGCAAGGTTTCTTCCGCTGTACTCGGCAAGCATACCTTCTGCTATTTCAGTTTCAGCCTCGGCTATATCAAACGGAAGCTTCGCAAGCTCTGCTGGGGTTACCCATAGGAATGCTATCAAGAGCAATAGAACACCCAATCCTCCCAAAGGACCTACAATGCTCCATACGGGAGTAGAGGCTATTGTGCTCAATGAAAAACTCTTGTAAATTAGAGCAAAGCCCGTTATAACTATTGCAAAGGGCATTTCGTAGCTCATCATTAGAACCATTTCTCTCTGTGCTCCCACTGAAGAAAACGGACTTCCCGAGGCAAATCCACCGATTGCCATTGCAAGTGCCTGAAGAGTTAAGAGATATAAGATTACTACCAGATCACCGTATCCTTCTAAAGGTGCCCTTAAGATGCCGAAGGGGATATAAAGGAGGAGAGTCATTGATGAAGCAAATGCCAGGATAGGCATTGCGTTGAAAATCCACCTTACCGCGTTTTCCGGTACAACGGTTTCTTTAAGGAGTAACTTACCCACATCCCAGAAGGGCTGTCTTATTGGGGGCCCTATTCTTGACGTCATTCTTGCAGATACTCTTCTATCAATACCTTTGTACACCAGTCCAAGAAGCACCCCTATTATCGGCATTCCTATAGCGTAGAAAATGGTTTCGGGGGTCATCTCCTCACCCCCAGCTCTTTTTCAAGTTTTCTGGTTTTTTCTACGGCTTTCTTGTGCAGATAAGAATAGTCCAGAAGCCTGCCGCTTGAATCCTCCACAACCGCCACCCTATCGTTGCAGCACATACATGGGTCTATGTATGCCACAACCACTGGAATATCTGCCACCTCTGCCCCAAGCAGCAATGGAGCCCAGGAGTTTATGTTGTTGTAACTCGGCGCTATGACCTTCCATACTGCAGGACCATCTCTAGTTCCATCGTACTTGAGATAGTGGATAACCTCTCCTCTTGGAGCTTCATGTGCTCCAATAGCTTCTCCCTCGGTTTTTTTGATTTTATTGAGTAACGCCACGTAGTTTGGAATTGCAAGTATCTTCCCTTCCGGAAGGTTGTCAAGGCAGAATTCTATTATATCCAGGCTCTGCTCAATCTCGTAAAGCCTCACCATTGTGATATCGTAAGCATCTCCCCTTGCTTCCCCCACTATGTCTTGAGGAACAATTGCTTTAACATCCATATCCGCATATGCATCATAGGGAATATCCTGCCTAACGTCCATTCTAATTCCTGCCGCTCTGGCTGTCGGTCCAACCACGTTGAGCTTCAACGCCATCTCCTTTGAGAGCTGTGCTACCCCCCTCGTCCTCGCCTTATAAACCGGATCAGACAAGAAGACCTCCTTCATGTGTTCCGTGAACTCCCAGTAATAGGTTATCATGTCCCGCAAAGCTTTAATGTGGCTCTCTTTGAGGTCTCTTCTAACTCCTCCGATCATGTACATTGCGTAGTTTATTCTGTTACCCGTTATAGCCTCGAGAATGTCGAGAACCTTTTCCCTCCCCTTCCACGTCCAGAAGAGGAGCGGGTCAAAGCCTATCTCGTGCGCTATAACTCCGAGCCAGAGGATGTGCGAGTGAATTCTTTCAAGCTCGGCTATTATTGTTCTTATGTATTGAGCCCTTGGAGGAGCCTCAATGCCTAAAGCCTTTTCGCTGCCAATGACAAATGCATATGGATGAGATATTGAGCATATTCCACATATTCTTTCCGAGAGGTATAAAGTTTGTATTGCGTTCCTTTTCATCCCCATGTACTCGATTCCCCTGTGGGCAAAGCCCCTCTTAACATCAACCTTTACTATTTTCTCCCCCTCAACCTCTGCCTCCACTCTTATCGGTTCTTTTAGGGCTGGATGAATTGGACCAACGGGGATGTAATAAGTTGTTTTAGCCATTCTGCTCACCCCGTTGTTTCCTAATTTCTCTCACACTCTTGTGAGTGTGTTTAATCATATCTTCCACTCCATACTCGTCTCTCCTCCACGGATACTTCCCTTCAGACCAGTCGTCAGGCAAAAAGAGATGCCTCTTGTTCTTAAGCCCCTCAAACTCAATGCCAAGCATTTCTCTGATTTCCCTTTCGTTGGTCTCTGCACCGATCATGAGGTCTGTTATAGTGGGAAGAACCGGATTATCCTTCGGGAGGCTCAATTTCATCACTATGCTTACTTCACCCCATGGATGAGAATGGAAGACTCCAAAGGAGTATATCATCGTAAGTGCTTCGCCAACGTCTTCTCCGGTAATAAAGTGTAGATGTGGATAGTCTATTTCAAAGATTGCTTCAATTGCTTTCCTGAATGCATCTCTATTAATTTCCATCCAGATTTCCTGATAAGTTCTGGGCTTTTTGACGCCCATTTTATATTCTTTTATCTCATAGCTTAGTATGGCATCTCCAAGCCTTTCTTTCAATCTTTCAAGAATTTCTTCAGCTTTTAGTGTCATTTCTTTTCTCCCTCCAGCTCCTTTTCAAGCTTCTCAATTTTGAGCCACGCTTTTACAATCCCGTCTATTATTGCCTCTGGTCTTGGAGGACATCCGGGAATGTAGACGTCCACGGGTATTATCTCGTCTATTGGACCAGCTATGTTGTAAGAGTCGTAAAAGACACCGCCTGTGGTTCCGCAGTTTCCTATTACAACAACGGCCTTTGGGTCGGGCATCTGTTCGTAGATACGCCTAAGCTTGTCTGCAAAGTCTCTTGGAATAGCTCCTGTGACAAGTAAGACATCCGCATGCCTCGGGGAGCCTACAAGCTTTATTCCAAACCTCTCCGCATCATATCTTGGGGTAAGCGCGGCTATTATTTCAATATCACAAGCGTTGCATGAACCTCCTGAAGCATGGAAAACCCAGAGAGAGCGCTTAAAATTAGTCAGTTTGCCCATATTACACCCCTCCAATTAGTATGAATGTTATTATGGCTCCAACGCCGAGGTACCACAAAATGTAGTCTCTCATGTCGCCGGTATGGATTGCTTGGAGTACTTTGTAATACTCCTTCAAAGCCTCAATGAAGCCCCAGTAGATGTCTCCTGCCTTTACCTGAATCTTTTCCTTTGTGGGCTCCTGGTTACCGCTCAGATAGGGTTTTATTTGTTCGGTGTCTTTCTTATACGAGGGGTTTCCTCTGGAGTATATCAGATAAGCAATTATGCTAAAGAGGGCTAAGAATACCAGCCATAAAATGGGGTTCCAAAATCCAGAAGGGGTAGTAAGTGTAAAGCTCATGCCAGACCACCCCAGCTATGGTATTGGGCAAAGTTAATCAACGCATCAACAGCAGGGTAAACAAGCTTGTCAAGTACTATGTTCGGGAAGAGACCGAAGATTATACAAAGTGCTGCCAGGATTATCATTGCAATTATCATTGGTCTGGGAACTTCTTTGGTATTCTCGAACTTTTCCAGCGGAGGACCAAGGAAAGCTGATGCGAACACCTTAACGAACGAAGCCAGAGTTAAAACACTGGTAACCATCGCAAAAACTGTTAGGAGTGGATTGAGCCGGTATGATGTTTCATATATGAGAAGCTTGCTCGCAAATCCGTTAAACGGAGGCAAGCCAGATATTGCAGCAGCTCCCACCATGAAGCTTATCGTAGTTACCGGCATCTTCCTAGCCAAGCCTCCCATCTCATTAAGGTTTCTCGTTCCCGTAACGTAGAACAAAGCCCCAGCAGTCATCAAGAGTAAGCTTTTGTAGATGATGTGGTTTATTATGTGGAACACTCCACCGGCCATAGCATCTCTTCCAAACTCGGCGAGCTTTGAAGGATCATGTAAGACTGTCAAACCAACGCCGACGCCAAGAAGCATGTAGCCGGTCTGGGATATAGCGTGATAGCTCATCAATCTCTTGACGTCTTTCTGCACCAGAGCCATTGTAACGCCTATGAACATTGTAAGCACTCCTAGGATAGACATGATCCATCCTACCCTTGCTAAATCTACTACAATGTTTGCAAAGAGAGTGAAGCTCACTCTAAAGAGAGCATAAAGGCTGGCATAAGTCGCTACCAAGAGGGGTGGATTTATTCCAGCTGGAACTTCCGTGTATGCATCCGGCACCCAGTAGTGCATTGGAACGGCACCGCATTTCATTGCAAATGACGTAAAGAGCAATCCAAGTGCAATCATGTCAACTAGGTTAAGGGAAATATTCCTAGCTATGTATGCGAGGTTTAAGTTTCCATACTGTCCATAGAGTATACCTATTGCAAAGAGCACCATTAAAGACGCTACAGCACTAACAATAAGGTATTTTATTCCTGCTTCGCTTGCTTCACCACGATAGTTTCTAAATCCTACCAGTGCAGATCCAGCTATACCTGCTATCTCCAAGAACACGAAGAGATTAAAGAGATCTCCCGTAAGCACCATACCAAGGATGCCCACTTCAAGGAGCATTAATAAAGAATAATACTTTTCCAGCCCTGTTTCTTTCTCTACATGACTGTAGGAGTATAAAGCTCCCACAAAACTCATCAGCGTTGCAGATATCGCCATAAAGGCGCCCATGGCATCTACCTCAAACATGATTCTTATTGGTACGGAGTAACCAGAAGGCAGCACGAGGGTCGGCTTATCCGCTCCAAAGACGTAGACCATTATTCCCCCGGTAACAACTTCCTTAGCGAGCAGGAGGGAGAGTATTACAGTTATGCCGGTTATTATAATTGCCCATATTGAGACTCCCTTGTAGTGTTTCTTAAATATAGGTGCTATAAATGCCCCAAATAAAGGAACGGCAATCATTAAGGCAGGCAAGTGCTCGATCATCCTCTCAGCCTCCTTATCTTGGTAACGTCGAGGGTTCCATAGTGTCTGTAGATGTTAACGGCAAAAGCCAGCATTAGAGCAGATACAGCAACCCCGATGACTATGCTCGTAAGAGTCAGAGCCTGCGGGGTCGGAAGAACCATTTTTCCTACAGCTTCGGGCGGTGCTTGCGTGTAAATTGGGGCGTAACCACCTTTTACATAACCCAATGCCACAATGAACATGTTCACTGCTCCTTCAAGAATTTCAACGCCAATTACAACCTTTATGAGGTTCCGCTTGAATCCAATCGTGTAAAAGCCAAGAGCGAGCAACACTGCAACTACGATGAACGGGAAGTTAACAAAAATGCTACCATTCATCCCTCTCCCTCCTTAGAATAAGGAAGAATATCAGGACTATGCTCGTTAGACCAGCTAATACCTTTGTTCCTACGAAAATGTTGAGGTACGAAAGGGTTCCGCCGGTGTTGAGATAGCCCGGATTAATCCCTTTAGGCGTTGGAGCTCCAAAGAGGAATCCGCTGTTTGCGATCACATTTTTCAAGAAAGTGTACCCCATAAAGCCTAATGCCCCAATTCCCAGAAATCCTAAAGCTCCAATACTTTCCAACTGGCTTAACGGAACCTTGTTGAAGAGTTCTTTGACTTTTTCTTTGTTATTTGCAACTATCAGCAAAGCTAAACCGCTTGCAAATACAGCTCCACCTTGAAAACCTCCGCCGGGTGTTAGGTGACCATGTAGAATGATATACGAGCCAAACACCAGTATTAGAGGCACTAAAATTTTTGTTGTTGTTCTTATGATTGTGGTTGTCATCTCTCCTTCCCCCCATAGTGTCTTAAAGCCATCAGAACTCCAGAAACTGCAGTAAAAAGAACCGTTGCCTCTCCTAGAGTATCAAAACCTCTGTAGTCGAATACGACACTGGTAACGACGTTATTAGCTGAAGCTTCTTCTTGGGCATGCTCTATGAAATAATTGTCCATCTCCGTATGGGGCGGTTCCCCAAAGGGTCGCAGGCTTATGTTCACAGCTATAATGAAGACTATGAACGATAAGAACGCAAATAATCCAAGCGCTCTCCTCATTCTACCACCTCCTCATCGGTGGTGTTTTTGATGGCAAGGAGGTACATTGCCGTTGTAAGTCCAGCTCCAACACCTGCTTCCGCTATAGCAACGTCCGGAGCTTGAAGAACGTAGAACTCCACAGAAAGAGCTAAACTAAAGACTGCCATTGCTATTACAGCGGCAATTAAGTTTTTGAACCTGATTGCGGCTATTGAGCTCCCTATTAGGGCGATCGCAATGAAGATTTGTAGAACCCAGAAAAAGTTTTCAAAGTTCATAGTATCCCTCCAGTTCATCTATTACCGCACCATATGGTCTTATCCCGGATTTTCGGGCTGCTCTCCCAATTGCATGAGCTCCAACGGGATTTGTTAGCACCAAGAATATTACTACAAGTGCCGAGTGAATTCCTATTGTAATCCACCTTGTATCATGGGTTGGAAGCCATCTGTAAATTGAATACACCACGGTTGCCAAGACTATGAAAATCGTTCCAAAGGTAGTGCATTTTGTCGAAGCGTGGATTCTCGTATAGACATCTGGAAATCTCAGTATTCCGATGCTAGCCAGTAGATTAAACCCAACTCCAATTGCAAGGAGTATCGCCAGAATGCTCTCTATCATACCAATCCCACCTTCTTCTTTACTAAGTACCTCGCTATATACAGAGTTGCGATATAGCTAAGGACCGCATAGACAAGTGCAACGTCAATAATCACGGCTTGTTCTGTTATCGCCCCATAGAGAACCATGGCACCGGCAGTGGTGGTTGTTAAAGCATCCAATGCTACAACTCTGTCGGGAATTGTTGGACCAAGTAGCATTCTCATCATTGTCAGCGTGGCTGAAAAGAAGAGAAGTATCATCGCCCCCATAAACAAACTTTCAGGTGTCATTCTGCAATCCTCCTTGCCCATTTTGGTAAGTATCCACAAAGTTCTTCAGGAGTCGGCTTCTCTTTTCCCTGCGGAACGTTAATCCAGTGCACGTATAGGTTCCCTTCATCGTCAATTTCTAGGGTAAACGTTCCGGGAGTTAGAGTTATTGAGTTCGCAAGAAGGGTTCTGCTTTCATCTCGCGTTAATCCCGGGGATATTTTCACGATTCCAGGTCTTATTTTTCCTGTTATAACTCTGTAGGCAACGTCGAGATTTGCTTTTGCCATGGCATAAAAGAACGGTCCCAAAGCAATATAATGAAAAGCACCCATCTTTTTGGGTTAAAAAACTGACCTCCTCCCCGCCCTGAAGGGCGAGGGTTCCAACGAGTTAACCCCTCGCCATTGGCAGGGAGGTTTGAGGGGT